>DAOVBT010000373.1 GCA_030670375.1 Candidatus Aminicenantota bacterium
ATTATTATCTGACATTTCTAAAAACACAGCTGAGTGAATTAGGCGGATAAAAATGGTTAGGGCAGAGTGAATGTTCTAAAGAGATAAAATGCGGGCTGTTTTAGGATTAATTCAGTAAAGGAAGGTTATAATGGGCATTCCTCACAACGGGAAAGAAAAGCTTGAAAATCTTACGAGAAGAACCAGGATGAAAAGGAGCGAACAGAAAAAGAGACAACCAAGGAAGAGTGGGAAAAATAAGCCTTCATTAAAACTAACGATCCCTTCCCGTCGAGGAAGAAGAAAAAAATGATTTCAGTCCATAAGTTTGATTAAAAAAGCAATTTGAGTACTAAGGGAAGTTACAGTGAAAGAACTCGTTGAATTGATCGCCAAATCATTAGTGGACAACCCGGAAAATGTGTCTGAGCGAATTAGCGGCTAGAGATAGTTGAGAGGGAGGGAGGTTCTCATTCGCTTCGAACCTTGTCAAAAAGAATCAGTTAGTGATAGTATGATACTCGGAATCTGTAGCTTAAGAAATCAGCAAAAATGTCTGAAACCGCTTGACGACATACATTCGGGGCTACAGTCCGGCGCAAGTCATTTTCAAGCAAGGAGAAACAGATATGGGTGATAAGGGAAAAAAAGATAAAGGAAAAAGGGAACAACAGAAAAAGGCCCAGCTTAATCTAAAGGAAAAACGAAGATTGAAAAGGGAAAAGAAGAATAAATAAATGCCCAGTGCTATCCGGTGATGACCTGCCCCCCATCAATGTATCGCCTGTAAAGTTAAATTTACAGGGCCGGGGTTCTACTCAAAAACTGGTCCAGTCAAAAATATAGTTTTCTGGCTTTGTATACTCCTAAACTGCTCGGCAAACTGCGGTGGCGTCAAGCCTCCTAGTGAGCTATGAGCCGGTACCGGAAATTTTCCCTACGCCAATTCTCTATGACCAACCTGGCATCGCTGAGGTTGAGAATGCTAGGGAAAGGCTGGGTGGGTTGAAGTAGCAGTACTCCATTGACCGGAATATTCCCATGTGATATATAAAAACAGCTGTTTATGAGGGATGACATCATACAGTTCTATTTTAGGAGGAGGGATCATGTTTTCATCTAAACTTTTACGTATTTTTCTGGCCATTTTTTTCATATCAATTTTATCGTTAACAGGCCAGGCTCTGGCCCAAGGCAAATCCCAGCCGGCACAAGACTATGCCGAAATCATTAAAGCTCTCAAGATGCGCAGCATCGGACCGGCCATCATGGGCGGCCGCGTCGTGGATTTTGCGGTCGTGGAAAGCAATCCAGCGGTCATTTATGCGGCCGTGGGTCCCAGTGGCGTCTTTAAATCCGAAAACAGCGGTGTGACTTGGGACCCGGTTTTCGACAAAGAAAACACCGTAGCTACCGGGGCCGTGGCTGTCTCCCAGAGCCATCCAGACATCGTTTGGGTGGGCACCGGCGAGGGGACCTCCCGCAACAGCGTGGGGATCGGTGACGGCGTCTACAAATCCGAGGACGGTGGACTGACGTGGGAAAACATGGGGCTGAAAAAGACTCAACACATCTCCCAGATCCTGATTCATCCCTCCAATCCGGATATTGTGTACATCGGTGCTCTTGGCCATCTTTGGGGGGCCAATGAGGAGCGAGGTGTGTTTAAAACCACGGACGGGGGGAAAACTTGGGAGAAGGTCCTGTATGTGAACCCGGATACCGGCATTTCGGACATGGCCATGGATCCCTCCAATCCCCGGATCCTGTATGCGGGGGCGTGGGATCACCGCCGCGAGCCCTACCATTTCCGGAGCGGCGGTCCTGGAAGCGCCCTGTATAAAACCACGGACGCCGGCACAACCTGGCGGAAAATCCACCAAGGGCTGCCAAGCGGAGAGTATGGCCGCTGGGGCCTGGATGTCTGCCGGACCAAAGCCAATGTGGTCTATGCTCTGGTCGAGAGCAAAAACAGCGGTGTTTTCCGTTCGGATGACAAGGGCGAAACCTGGCGACGGATGTCTGACTGGCGAATCTATGACCGGGTCAACTTCCGGCCCTTCTACTACAGCAAGATCACGGTCGATCCCAACAACGATCTGGTTGTGTATGTCTATTCCGGTTCTTCCTATGTTTCCCGGGACGGCGGGAAGACCTTTGAACGGATATCAGGCGGAATCCATCCCGACCATCACATGGTGTGGGTCAATCCCAATAACTCGCTCCACATCATCGACGGCAACGATGGGGGGATCGACATCTCCTACGACGGAGCCAAAACCTGGCAGAGCGTCAAAACCAATGCCTGGTCCGAAATCTACCAGGTCGGCTATGACTTCCGCGATCCCTACTATGTGTATATCGGCCTCCAGGACAATGGAAGCTGGGGCGCTCCAATCAATTCCCTCGATCCGATGGGTGTCATGAATTTCCACTGGTACACGATCGGGGGCGGAGACGGATTTTACATCCAGGTCGACCCTGAGGATTACACAACAGTCTATCGCAACGCGCACATGGGCGGGATATCGCGATTTGATGTTGAAACCGGTGACTCTCAGGATATAAAGCCCGTGGCTCCTCTGGATGAACCGCCCTTCCGGTTCAACTGGAATTCCCCGATTTTGCTCTCTCCCCATAACAACAGGGTCGTCTATTTTGGTAGTAACTATCTCTTCAAGACAACTGACAGGGGCAGTTCCTGGGAACGCTTGGGTCCTGACCTCAGCACCAACGAGCCAGAAAAACAGAGGGACTCCGGCGGCATCACCCCGGACAACACAGGTGCCGAGATTCACTGCACCATATACACAATCGCAGAATCACCCCTTAAGGAGGGATTGATCTGGATCGGGACTGACGACGGCTTGGTCCAAGTCACCCAGGACGGCGGAAAAACATGGACCAACGTTACAGCAAACATCAAGGGGCTTCCGCCAGATAGCTGGGTGACCCGGGTCGAGGCGTCTCATTTTGCCGAAGGGACGGCCTATGCCACATTCGACCGCCACCGGATGGACGACAACAAACCCTATATCTTCAAGACAGAGAATTACGGGAAAACTTGGAAATCCTTGCATGACGACTTGCCCAAGGTGGGTTACCTGCATGTGGTGCGCGAGGACCCTGTCAATCAGAATCTCCTGTATGTCGGGAGCGAATTCGGGCTATTCCTGAGCTTTGA
>DAOVBT010000274.1 GCA_030670375.1 Candidatus Aminicenantota bacterium
TACGTTCGATATCCACTGCGGCGGTGTGGATAACATCTTCCCACACCACGAAAACGAGATCGCCCAATAAGAGGCCTTCTACGGGAAAAAATTCGTCAATTATTGGCTTCACTGTCAACATCTCATTAGGGATGGGGAAAAGATGTCGAAGTCCAGGGGGAATATCATCACCACACAAGAGCTGATCAAAAACCATGGGGCAGATCCTTTGGCTCTACGACTGTTATTGCTATCGACTCATTACCGCAAAATGCTCAATTTCACGTTCGAAGCTCTTGAACAAGCCAAATCATCCCTGGATCGAATCAATGAATTCGTAACGAAGTTGGGAAGCTTGTCATTAAAGGAGGGGGAAAACCCGGAGGCATCAGCCCTTGTTGATGAGATGAGGCAAAAATTCATCCAAGGTTTGAGCCATGATCTGAATATTTCATCCAGCTTAACCGCTGTTTTCGAGATGATCAAGAAGGCAAACATCCTGATCGCCAAGGAAAAAATCCTTAAGACAGATGCTAAGAATCTCATACAAGCAATCGCGTCGATCAACAAGGTTTTGAGTGTGGTGAGTTTTCCACCAAATATCAGTGTGAATGATGGGATCAAAGTTGGCGAAGAAGTTGAAGTCAAATTTCTGGAGCGATCTTTGCCCCAAGAGATTGAACAAAAAATAAAGGAACGAGAGCAGGCTCGTCAACAGAGGAACTATGCATTGGCCGATAAAATCCGGAATGACCTTTTGGTACAGGGCATTGTTCTCGAAGACACCAAAGACGGCGCAAGGTGGAAGATCATCAAGAAGTGAAATTTATTGCCTCCCACAAGCTCGGGATGCTGGGGGAAGAAATTGCCCAAAAGTACCTGCAGAAGAAAAAATTCAGGGTCGTCAAGAAAGGATTTCGTCTTTACAGGGGAGAAATCGATCTTATCGCTTATGATAAGGAAACGCTTGTTTTTGTCGAAGTCAAGACACGGAATCCTGGAGCGCTCGGCCTTCCAGAAGAATCCGTGAATATCCGAAAGCAAAGACAGATACGAAAAATCGCTGAGGGCTATCTGGTTTTGAATAATCTAGACGAGGTGGAATGCCGTTTTGATGTGATCTCCCTAGTTTTTGATGAGAAAGGAGCCCATTCTCTCACTCACTATAAAGATGCTTTTTAGCCTGAATAGTACAGGGTCTACTTCCTTGCCGCCACCTTAATGCTAGGGTGGGACGGGACGGAGACGGCTCTGTAAGGGATTTTCCTGAAGAGTACCGTGACCTGACCATGGCTGTCTTTTATCCCAGTCCCTGGAAAGGAGGGTGGTGGCGGCTAGCTGCTATTTAACGCGATTTTTTTTGCAGGGACATAAGGCCTGACTATCGATCGATCTTTTGACCTGCGCCACATATCACCGATCTTTTCCTTGGGTATGGGATGGATGGCATCAAAGGCGATCTCTTTGAGCGGAACCAGCACAAAATTTCTGTTTGCCATCTCTGGATGGGGAATGTTTAGGTCTTCAGACTGAACAATCTTGTTCTCGGCAAGGAGAATATCGATATCCATGCATCTTGGCCCTTTGGGAGTTGTGCGCGTTCTCCACATTCTTTTTTCAATGCCTAAAACCAATCGCAAGAATGCCCTTGGTTCCAAATCTGTTTGGACTTCTAACGCTTGATTCAAAAACCAAGGTTGTTCCGTATCTCCTACTGGAGATGTCTCGTAGATCGAGGATTTTTTCACGATATTCACGCCATTTTTTTTCAACAGCATGATGGCTTGGGCAAGATTTTTTTCTCTCTCTCCGATATTGCTGCCAAGGCCAATGTGATACTTCATTTTTTATAAATAATCCAGGCTAAATGTCCATAAAGCCGAACCTTTTGATCACACCTAAAACAGCCAGTGTTATCCAGAGATGATCTTCCAGGGAGGATTTTTTCAATCCGGATTTCCAGTATCCTTGAGGGGTTTGCCTTTTTTGAAGCCATGTCAAGGCTTTGTGAATTTCTTCCTCTTCAGGAGAAAATCCGATTTTCGCAAGGGAGTCTAAACAGCTGAGAATTTCGGTGGCCCAAAAGGGATAGGTTATTTCCTCCCAGAAGGAGGCCAAGACTCGGTCCTCGTAGGCATCAGGCTTGAAGAACCGTTTCATCATCAATTTCCCGGCTTTCCTCGCATCTTTGCTTTTTTGCCAAGTGGGAGAGGCAGCAAAAGCTCGGAGCACCATGCCTGTAACGAGATGGGAAAAGGGCCGTGATTTATCAGGTTTAACAGGGTTGAGTTTCATCTGGGCATCCAGGTTGTATCGCTTTTTGAGTTCTTCCCTATCGATGGTTCTGTACGGAATAACCCATCCTCCGTCATCTTGCTTGTTCCGGATGAGCCAACGAAATCCTTTCTGAACCCTCTTGTCTTCATCTTTGCTAAACATACAGAGCAGTTCCAGAATCAAGGCATGATATGTGGGGGCATACTCGTTCAAGTAGGCACCGCGGAAGTCTCCTTCTTTGGATTGGGTCGAGAGCAAAAATTTGATAGCCTTTTGGATTCCCTTTTCTTTTGGCGTGCATCCAAAGTTGTAGAGCTGATGGCTATTCTGCAGCGTATCGACGATGAAGTATGTTTTTTCCCACCTTGGATGTCCCTCATACTTTTTTTTGCTCCACCCGCCGTTGGGTTTTTGGCGTTTAAAGATCCGTATGCGGGCAGCATACTTCTGCAGATTTTTGTGTTCCCTGTCCACAGGAACCTCGAGGATATCCTTTTTGAGCCAGTACAGAATCGGAAGATTACCCCTGGCAAGGAGAAACTCGATGGCTTTGTTGGTGTTAAATTGCATTTGGGTTTAATATTGTACACAAAAATTCAAAAGGTTCCTCATTCGAATTTTTAAATTGATGTTTTTCTCCTGGTGCGATAAACACACTATGTCCTGAAGAAATGGGGATCTCTTGTCCTGAAGCATTCACAACAAAACCTTTCCCTTTTTCCACCCGCACAACATGCTCAAAATCGTGGCTGTGAAACGGTGTATTTCCTCCTGGCAACACTTTAAAATAGCGCATGATGATGTTGGATGAGCCATCTTCTGGGCCGATCAGGATTCTTTTCGTAACATTTTTAACGCCTTCTTCCTGTACGAATGCTTCAGGAATTTCCTGTTCAATCTTGACTATCATTCTCTCCCTCCTGTTTTTTTCCAAGGCCATAAATCACCATTCCCGGACGTTTTCCGGTATGGGTGTCATTTGTGACCACGACATGCCCGTTGACAATCACACACCGGAGCCCTTGACCGTATTGGTGAGGTTCAGCAAAGGTTGCCTGATCTTTGAAGGATCTGAAGTCAAAAACGGTGATGTCCGCATACATACCTTCTCTGAGCATCCCTCTCTCTCGGATACGAAATACCTGGGCCGGCAAAGAGGTCATCTTTCGTACAGCCTCCTCGATCGTAATAACTCCTCTATCCCTGACATAATGGGCAATAACTCGGGGAAAGGTTCCATAGTTTCTGGGATGGGGAACACCCCTTCCTACAACTTGAACCCCACCATCCGAAGCATGCATCGTGTAGGGCAGCCCCATCAAATATTCGACATCCGTTTCATCCATCTGGAAAAATATCCCCGTGGCGCCACCGTTCTTTTCGATATCGATGATCAGATCTGCGGCGTTACCGATCGAGGGCTCCTTTTTCTGGAAGATCAGAATCTCTCGGAGGTTTTTTCCTTCAAAATCAGCAAATTTTCGAAAACGTCCGATGTATATGGTTTCAAGTTTGTCGATGTTTTTTGTCGAAGTGAGCCGCCTCTCGATAACAAAGGATTTGATCTTCTGGTACGTTTCTTTATCCTCAAGCCTTTCCAGGAAATTTTCCCTCCCGCCTTCGAAACACCAGGAGGGAAGGCTGCTCGTGAAGCCAGAACTGGTAGCTGTGTACGGATACTGGTCTAGGAAGACTTCCACTCCCCTCTCTCTCGCCTTTTCAACCGGTTCTGTGATCATTTCTGGCTTTCCCCAGACGGCATCTACCGCAAGTTTTATATGAGAGATCAAAACAGGAAT
>DAOVBT010000347.1 GCA_030670375.1 Candidatus Aminicenantota bacterium
ATGGCAGGGGCAGATTTCACCTTGGGTAACCTATCCTTCACCCTTGGGATAGGATATGCCTATGGAAGCAAATTGACGAAGCGATTCCAAGAAGAGAGTACTTTGGCAGCGAGAGAATTCCTTGAGGACACTCTCTCTGGATTGGAATACAAATATTCGAGCTTCAAGTTTATTCTCGGTTTTGCATTTTAAAAAAGGGGACGGTTCTATTTTTTTTAATAAAAAAAAATAGAACCGTCCCCTGTTTAATAGGACCAAAGTCCAATGGACAATTTGCTCACTATTTTCTACAATTGATTCAATATATATCGGAATTATTTACATGGAGACAATAAAAACTATGAAAAAAAATCTTTTGGCAATGGTATTGATGATAGGAATCGGTGCGATCCCGATATTTGCGCAATATGGATATGACTCCCACCGGTTCGAGATCTCGCCGTTCGTGGGTTATCAATTCGGCGGGAAACTCAGAGTGCAGGCGGGAACCTTGAGCATCAAGGATGCCATGAACTACGGTGTAATCCTCGACTTTTATGTAAGACCAGGGATGCAGGTTGAGCTGGCATATATCCGCCAGGACACAGAACTCCGGCTTAAGGATGTTTTGACCGGAAGAACATCCCCTCTTTTTGACATGGCCGTGGAGCACTTTCAGATCGGGGGATTGTATGAAGTGAGGCCAGGACGCGTAAGGCCCTATGCTTTGGTTACAGCTGGTTTAACACACTTTAATCCGAAACCGAAAGACCGCTCGAGCGAATGGCGCTTTTCTTTTGGCTTTGGAGGCGGCGTTAAGGCTTTCGTGACCGAGCGCATTGGCTTCCGTTTTCAGGGACGATTACTGTTCCCCTACTTTGGAGCCGGCGGAGGATTCTGGTGCTCAGCCCCAGGAGGCTGTTTTGTGTCCTTGAATGGAACGCTCGTTGTGCAGGCAGACTTTACAGGAGGAATATTCCTGGCATTTTAAAGAGAATCGATATTATAATTTCTACGATTTATGGTTTAAGGAGATGACGTTTCATGAATAAAAGAAACGTACTGGCATTGGTACTGGTATTCGTGTTTGCCCTCACTTCTCATGCTGCGGCCCAGGATTTTTACATCGGTGTTAAATTCGGACTCTCCCAGCAAAAGACAAAATTTGAAGAATTGGAGGCTCTCTATGCAACCGAATACAGCACAGTCTATGGTTTTTGTATCGGGAAGAAGTTTCTGAATTTCGGCCTGGAGGCCCATTACTTCCACTCTGACCATCATCTAGTGCCGAAAGAAGAACCTCACCCTGAATTGAACATCGAACGATTTAAACTCAATGTTATCGGCGCAAACGTTCTTTACTATATCAACATTCCTGTTGTGAAACCGTATTTATCAGCCGGGATGGGTACCTATAACGTCGATGTGATAGGTTTTGCCAAAGACAGCAGCATAGGATATAACTTTGGCGTGGGAGCCAATGCCCGGCTGACCGAACTCGTCTCTATATCGGCTGACGGAAAATACCACCTGGTTAAATTCGACCTGGATCAATATGAGATGGATCTTAAAGAATTCACCTGGTATTTGAGTGTTAATTTCCATTTTTAGGAGGTTGTAATGCCCAGATATTTCAAAATGATTGCAATTGTATTGCTTCTGATGGTTTTGGCATCAAGCGGATTTGCCCAATTGCGCCGGCTCGGCTTTTTCATAAACGCGGCGGGATATTTCCCCACGCAAAAAAATATAAATGCCGGGTACGGATCCGGCATAGGCGGCGTGTTTTATCTCAATCCCGAAATCTCTATCTCCCTCGAGTGGAAGTACAGCCGGTTCAGCGTCGATAAAGAGGAAGGCAAATTTCTGGATGGCACACTCACCGTGACTCCACTTGTTGCCTCTGTCCATTACAACATATCCATGAGCGAAACTTTCTCTCCTTATGTATTTGCCGGAGGAGGTTTGTTTTTCAGCACCATGCGTTTGGGAGAGCGCACGGATTGGGAGGAAGCTAACGTCCGATGACAAGAAATAAAAAACGGCTTGGGATTTTATGGAGGAGTCGGGAGCACGATCAAGCTCAACGCAAGGTTATCCTTGTTTTTCGAAGGCCTCTATCTCAGGCGGACAGCAGATGCGGAAACGATCTATCTCGACAATTCGCCTTCAACCAAATTCAGAGTAAACTTAAGCTCCTTCAGTATCTTAGTCGGGCTTGATTATTTTTATTAGAGTTAAGAAGGAGGAAATGGATGAAACCAAAATTTGTCATCATTATTTTGTTAACGGTTCTGGCTCTAATCATCGCATTCCAGAATCAAGAAATCGTGACTTTTCATATCTTTTTTTGGACAATCAGCATGTCCCGTATCCTGATGATGGTCGGATTTCTCTTGATCGGCTTTCTAGTGGGACTGCTGGTCAGCAAACGCTCAAAAATTTAAAAATAATTTCGATAACCAAATTCCCATGGTTTGAAGTTTCCACTGAAGATCACACATGAAAAATTTACGATTAGTTGCCTTCGTTCTTGCTGTGAGTCTGTGCTTGATAACAGGGGCATTTGCTCAAGACGAGGAAAGTGAAGAGAAAAAGTGGGGCGGAGATGCATCGGTGGGATTGTCTTTTGCGCGGGGGAATACCGAAACAACCAATATATCTTTAACTTTTTCTGTAAAAGGCCCATTATCCGAGACTATCGATAGCACGAACAAAGCTTATTTCCTGTTTAGCAAAGAAAAGGATATCACCAACGCTGAATCCATGGGGTTGGAAAGTCATATCCAATGGAAACATACAGAGAGATTTTTTTCCTATTATGGGATTCAAGGGCTCAGAGATCGGTTCAAAAACTACAGCTACAGAATCCTTCCTGGCTTGGGGTTGGGCTATAAAGTTATTGCCTCAGAAAATGTCCTTCTGTCTGCCAGTGCCGGACTATCCCAGGTGTTCACAAAATATTTTGAGTCTGGAGAAACAGACAGCTATACGGGCATCGCTCTGGGCAACCAACTCACCTGGAAAGTCAGCCCGACCGCGGAAATATCCCAAACTCTCAACCTCAATACGAACATTTCAGAATTGAGCCATTACTTCATGCAATTCGAGATAAGTTTGGCCTCAGCCATAACAAAAGGTTTGTCGGTCAAACTGACTCTGATGGATAAATATGACAGCAAACCGGTCGGTGAGGGTATCAAGAAAAACGACGTCTCATTTATCGCCGGCCTGTCCGCAAAATTTTAAGCGCTTAAGTCTTTGGGAAATATTTTACACCATCGAACTTCCCAAAGTCACCATCCAAGGTCCATATGATCGCTTCCAACGCTCTGCCCGTGGCTAAAATGATACTATCTGCCATTGGTATTTTGTGATCGAAGCTGATTTTTGCGGCATCGAGAGCA
>DAOVBT010000083.1 GCA_030670375.1 Candidatus Aminicenantota bacterium
CTTATGCACTCAAAGGTGATTATGATGAAGCGTTAGCCTATGGAGAGAAAATGTTGGAGGTTGGTCCTCGTGCTGTTGCGTATGTCGGTAATATGGGTTGGCTCTATGCTGTAGCAGGAAAAAAAGAAAAGGCATACGAGCTCCTGGCCGAACTCGAAGAGCGTTCCAAAAAAGGATATGTGTCCTCCTTTTGGATTGCTTTGATCTATATTACTCTTGGGGAAATAGATAAGTCTTTTGCATGGTTCGAGAAAGCCTATGAAGAACGTGATGGCAACATGATCTATTTTACAGTTCCCCAAATCCTTGACCCTGTCAGATCCGATCCAAGGTACAAGCAGTTGCTCTTAAAAATGGGACATGATAATCTTATTCAAAGATATACACGGTGAATAAAATCTAACTCTTAACCTGAATTATTCATATTGCCCAACACGAGCTCCTGATGGCAGCCGAGGAGCGGGATGTCAGTGGATGGAGATTCTAGTATTCCACGATAAAAGAATAATCATCCCTTCGTTTGCTATCAGATCACTAGAACGATTCTCAAATCCATGACATTTGTGTAGGTCGGACCGGTGATGATCAAATCATTCAGGGCCTCGAAAAAATGGTAGGAATCATTTTCGCGCAAGTAATGGTCGGGATTCAATCCCAGCTTCCTGGCTCGTGAGACTGTTGTCCCATCGGCAATTGCCCCTGCGGCGTCGGTCGGACCGTCCGTTCCGTCGGTTCCAGCACTCAACACAACAACATTTCCCAGTCCATGGATATCCATAGCCGCTGCCAGGGAAAACTCCTGGTTTCTCCCGCCCTTTCCTTTGCCGTGGATGGTGACCGTGGTCTCTCCGCCTGATATCACACAGGCCGGCCGTTTTATCGGATTTCCTGAACTCAGGATTTCTTTGGCGATCGCAGCATGTACTTTGGCCACATCCCTGGTTTCTCCTTCGATGAATGTAGAAAGAATCAGAGTATTGAATCCCAATTCCCTCGCATTTTTTGCGGCCGCTTTGACAGCCAGGGTACTGCTGCCGATGATCAGATTTTGCGTCCGTTCAAACGCAGGATCCCCGGCTTTAGGAGTATCTTCGATCTCGCCGCGAGACCCTTTATTAAAAATGTCCACAACAAGCGCAGGCAATCGGCCGGTTATCTGGTATTTGTCTAAAATATGCAAACAATCCGCAAAAGTGGTGTGGTCTGGGACGGTAGGGCCGGAAGCGATGCTGTCCAGGTCATCCCCGATCACATCGGAGAGAACGAGAGAAATCAGGGTGGCTGGGTGTGCGATCTTGGCCAACCGCCCTCCCTTGACTTGGGAGAGATGTTTCCGCAGCGTGTTGATCTCGTGAATGTTGGCTCCCACTTCAAGGAGGACTTTTGTCACATTCTGCTTATCCTCAAGAGTTAATCCCTCAACCGGATAGGGCAAAAGCGCGGAGCCACCTCCCGAAATCAAGAAAAAAACAAGGTCTTTTTTTTCTACTTGCTCGAGAAACCGGACAATCTTTCGGGCCCCCTGAAAGCCTGCCTCATCAGGCACAGGATGCCCCGCTTCGATGACCTGGACTTTGTCCAAAGAAAGAGCATGATCATACTTTGTGATGACGAATCCGGAAATCACCTTCTCGCCAAGAGTCTCCTCCACTCCTCGAGCCATGGATGCGGAGGCTTTCCCCGCTCCGATAACAGAGATTTTGTCATAACCAGCAAGATCATAGTCTTTTTCTCCTGCAACCAGCCGATTTCCCTTAAGCCTGAGATGTTTTTTTATCGCATGAACAGGATCGACTGCCTTTACTCCGGCTTGAAAAATAGCCAAAGCATCCTTTCTTGCTCGTGGGATATTCATTCTCTAATTATTCTCAAGATTCTTAGGAAATTTTGAAATCCTTTTTTTCTTGTATCAAAAGGAGAGGGTATTGTCAAAATGGTGTTCTTATCCAGTCAGAAGATTTGACACACCTTCGCGCCTGTGGTAAATCCCAAGCAGACTATAATTCCTAATGAACTGGAAAAAAATTAAGCCAAATTTTCATGACAGGAGAGGAAATTGAAAAATTTGCTAAGCCTAATAGTGGGTCTTTTTGTTTTAGTTCCCGTAATTTTATCAGCCCAAAACTACACGAAGACCGAGGAAAAAATTAAAGTCTTTATCGTGAAAAACCGAACCGAAGGCCCGGCGGTCATGGAACGCAGCGGGCTTATAGACCGGCTCACAAAATTGGGATGCGATGTCGCCAAAGTTTCAACCGTCCGATTAACACCCGAAGAAGAAAAGGAATACGGCGAATGGAACCAGGATGCCCTCGAGAGCAAACACCTGGGGAAACTTATCGCCGAAAACAAAGAAGGGGAATATTTCACTGTTGGCCTTTTGACCAATTGCACGGATTTGTTGGGCATGCTGGCCGGCCTTCAGCATCTCAAACCCGGGCAGAGCTTACAGGAAGATTCCCGCAGCCTTCAGTCTCAGGGATTAGCAGGGCAGAAACCGCTCCGTGTGGGTCTTATCTGGATCGATGCCCATGCCGATTTCAACACTCCTGAAACCACACTCAGCGGCATGCTCGGCGGCATGCCGGTGGCTATCGCTGCGGGCATGTGCCTGACTCGGCTGCGCTTAAAAGCGGGCCTCGATCCGGCCCTGCCGACAAAATACATCGTCATGGCCGGGTTGAGGGATGTGGACCCCCTGGAGCAGGAACTTCTGGACCGATCCCAATGCGAATACATATCGGTTGAAGATATCCGGAACCTTTCAGATAACATAAACCATCAGATGGAGCGATTGAGCCGGCTTACAGAGATCATCTATGTCCATATCGACATGGACGTTCTCGATCCAAGCGAAGTCAGCGGCCACCCCCTCACAGCGCCTGAAGGACCGACCAGTCATGAACTGGCTGCAGCATTGGAAGTGATGTTTCAGCACAAAAAAGCAGGGGCCATAGGCATTGCCTCTATACCTTTTGGGGAAAGAGATAAGGAGGGCCTTTCTCTCCAGGCGGCCTACCGCCTGATCGAAGGAGCCATCAACGGAATTAAAAAGAGATAAGCCCTGCCAGCTTCAAGATCTGAAGGTAATTCATAACGCTTTCCAGGTTGGATTTCCGGGAGTACTGAACGTCCAGTATGTTCCTTATTTCCAAGACGCTTCGCCCTCCATTGATCAAACACTGAAGTTCGCTCGTGCTGGGAATGCCGTCTCTACCGTAGGGATATTTATCACTTTCTTCTTTGGGAATTTGGTCGATAAGATTCCTGTACTCCCTGTATCCTCCCTCTTTTATCAGGGCTAAAGGTTTGGGGATGATTTTTGCCGCTCTTTTTTCCAGATCGCTCAGTTGAACCCTTACAGGTTTAATCCCATACTTGTTGGCTACGGCAACCATGTGTGTCTGGAGGGCTGACAAATGGGATTTTCCGATCGTATCGATGGTCTTCTGCATCTGCTTGATGTACTGACCGACAGTTGTTTTGTTTTTCGCCAACTCAAGAATGGACTCCAGAGTTTCCTTCTCATTGATCATGGCCATTTCCACATGGAGGCGGGCCTGTTTGTAGGATTGGGCCAGGGTTTCGGACTCTGATTTATTCAAAATTTCCAATCCGACAACGAACTGATGCCCGAGCCGGCGTGAGCCGTTGCTGGCTGTTTCCCCTGCGATCTTGATGGCCATGTCATCATCGGCATTGGCGATGGTGTAGGCTGCAGCCGCTCCAATGATGGCCACCCGTTTCATCTGGGTCGGGTCTGCCTTGTCTGCATTGTCACCAGATAAGTGATGCCATTTATCCGGCCAGACGATCATCATGACACCGGGGACTCCCACTGACCAATCGTTGAAGATTTCATGATCAGAGGCGCCATAATGGGTTTCGATGGAATAATAAAAAGGCTCATCCGCTCCGGAAGGGGCAACGATACGGTGAGGCACTCTCTCTCCGCCGCTCCGGTTTTGGATGCGTTCCCTGTTTCCCTCCCCGACATAACGGTAGTAATTTTCCATCACATCATTGATGTAATGAGCATTCCCATACGTGGTCCGCATCAAGCACATGAACGACTGGTGTTTGCTCAACCATTCTCCGACCATGTCCATGTTGATATTGCACAGCGTTTTTTCCATGATGTCTTTATTCGCCTTCACCCAAGGCCCAGTCCCGGAAAATTCCGGACCCCACAGAAACCGGATAGTTCTTTTCGGACGGGGCAGCTTCCCTTCTTCGATGAGCGTATGAAGCACTCGGGCTACTTCAAGAATTCCGGCACTACCGGATTTATTATCGTTAGCCCCCTGCTTGATGTAGCCTTCGAAAAGGTGAGCGGACAATATGATTTCTCCTGCATTGGGATCCGTACCAGGAATATGGCAGACGACATCCTGCATCTCGTAAGGCTCCATCTTAGCTTCTATGACAGCATGGACTGTGATTTTTTCTCCTCGGACCAGGCGGGCCTTGAGGAACTTCCCCTCTCGCCGGGGGAGCTGGAAGCCGAACTTTGGTGTTTGGTCCTCCTCTGTGCTCCTGCGACCTCTTATGCCCCGGAATGACATCTGGAGCGGATCCCAATCCGCCCCCACTGTGCTGATGGCAACAATCCCGAGGGCTCCCTGATTTGTGCAGGCTTCCCTGTAGACGCTGCTGATACTCCCTTCGGTGACGACTATTTTTCCTTTTACATTTGCTTTTGTGATCTCTTCCTTGGTTCCTTGTCCCACCCACACAAGCTCGGCTTCGACATCTGTATCGGTACTCCCTGAAGCCAGCATGGCCGCCATATCTCTATACGAGGCAATTTTTTTACGATTCGGACTGATTTCCCAGAGTTCTCCTTTGATTCCATCCCATGTCTCTCCTCCCTGAAAACGGACGATTTCCGCACCCGGAAGCCCGTAGTGCTTAAGTTGATCATAAATGTACTGGCTCTCCACAAATGTTCCTTCATATTCATCCGATCGCCTGTCTCGCACATATCCGGCCGTTTCCATGATCGTGTGCCACGCTTCCTCTCCGGAAGCCTCCCCGACGATATAATCCATCTGCTCTTCGGGAAGCAGAGTCCAGTACAGCCACGGTGTCATCTGGGCCAGCGAGAAGCTGCTTGTAAATAAAACCAGAACAAATAAAATAAGCGACACCCGTTTATCCATACTTCTCTCCTTTCCGATCATTTTTCTTTGGCTCTATCCATACACCAGGTATCCTGAATAATTCAGGTTAAAAAAGTGAAGTCTGGCTGAGTTCTTGTTTGACTAAATCCGCCAGCCTCTTTATTCCCTCTTCGATCTGCTCCTCGCTCGGGTAGGAAAAATTCAACCGCATGGTGTTATGGCCGCTCCGGTCAAAATGAAAAGCCGATCCGACAACATAAGCCACATTCTTTTCGACGGCCTTGGGAAACAACTCTCCAGCGTCCAGACTTTCTGGTAGGGTCAGCCAAAGGAAAAGCCCTCCTTCAGGATTGGTCCATTCGATCCCCGAGCCCTCCGGCATGTATTCTTCCAGGGCTTTAATCATAATGTCCCTCTTCTTCCTGTAGAGTTCGATAATTTTGGGAATATGGGATTTGAGGAGGCCGCGCCGGCAAAACTCGTAAATGATGGATTGATTCAGCGGCGATGTGCAGAGATCTGTAGGCTGTTTGGCCATGGTCAGCTTTTCCTGGATGGCCTTGTCGGCAACGATCCAACCCAGCCGGGTTCCTGGGAACAAAAGTTTCGAAAATGTGTGCAGGGAAAAGGCATAGCCTTTCTTATCCAGGGTTTGGATCATCGGAATGGGCTCACCGTCGAATCTCAAATCACGATAGGGGCTGTCCTCGACGAGAACGGCTCCGTACTCATAGCACAATTCCAGAAGCCTCTCCCGACGCTCCAGCGATATAGTCACGCCTGAGGGATTCTGGAAATCAGGCACGACATAAATAAACTTTATCTTCTGTCCTTTGGCGGTGTATGTCCTCAAAATATCTGCGACAGTGTCCACATTGATTCCCTGCTTATCCAAGTGGGCCCCCACCATGTTTGCCCTGAAACTCTTGAAAGCCTGGATAGCACCCAAATAAGAAGGCAGCCCGATTATGATGGGATCTCCGGGGTCGATGAATATTTTGCCGATCAGGTCCAGAGCTTGCTGGGATCCGGACACGACCAATATATTATCTTTGTTGACATCTACTCCTTCGGTCTCCTTCATCCATCCCGCCAAAAATTCGACCAACCGGCTATCCCCTTCTGTCGGACCATACTGCAGGGCTGTTTCCCCTTCTCTGTCCAAAACGGTGTTGACGACGTCTTTCACCTCTTCGATAGGAAACAACCCAGAAAAGGGGAGGCCTCCGGCGAATGAAATAATTCCTGGTTTTCTTGTCAGTTTCAAAAGCTCTCGGATCTCAGAACGGACTAAACCTTTGGATGTCAAAGATAAAAGTTCCTGCAAAACATCAGGAATATTTTTCATGCTTTAATTCCTCCTATTTCGGGATCACACATTATATGGCCTGAATAATCCAGGTTATATAGATAAAAAAGCATAGGACAACTCAATCATATGCAAAGTTTTCTAAGGAATCAATGTCTAACCCCATTAACCTGAATTATTCATGTGCGAGTTTAATATACATACGAAATGTTGATTGCGCCAAAAATTTGAGGCTTTTTTTGTGTCTTGAACTGCTTTGTTCTGTAAACATAGGCGTAGCTGAATTTGAATCGTTTTTGGCATATCACAAAACCTAAAACGATATCGCCGACAAACGGATATTTATCCACGCGGTGACTATCCCTAAAAGTATTTCCATCCAGGAAGATATTCCGGTACACGGCATGCCCGACCAAATAGATATAGCCATGGATACCCGAACGTTTTGCATCTGCCCGGTGATTGGCCTGTTCACTAAAAAGAGCACCGCTCTCCCCCCCAGGACGAAGGAGAAACGTCCCAAAATCCTTGGGGAGATTCGAACCGAACCGGAATTGCCATCCTGTGGCTGCTGCCGTCATCATGGTTCCCAGGCTTCCACCGACATGGCCGATCAAATCATACCCTATTTTTTTCTCCTCTCCAGACCGAAAAATCCGCCATTTCTTGTCGAAAACTATGCCAAAGACAATTTCATCCTTAAGTTGGTGGTGCCAACCTCGGGGCCGTGTGCCTCGGTAGAGGCTGTGGACAAATCTTTGCACTTCTGCCGCCAGGGAACTTGGCCCGACAATCCCGAGCAATAATTCAAAAGTGCCCATGCTCTGGTCTCTTTTTTTGTGCAGGGCCAGGGTAAAATAGGATATGCCCGCATAAGGACGGTCATCCTCGATAAGGTCTTCGCGTTCGATCTCATAAGGCGTGTAGATGTTTTGCCCGAACGATACGGAGAACGCTTGGCGGGATAATAGGTCGGACCGGCGCGACATTCTGTCGGGTGAGATCCAGGTCAATTTCACGCCATGGGTGTAATACCTGTCTGTACCCGCAAAAATATCGTTTTCCAGATGAAAACTGAAGGCCCCCCGGTTTTGCGCAACACCGGGCTGAACTGCGGCAGACAGCAGCAGTGAACTTCCCAGAACAATCAGCAACAAAATCCTCTGGTTCATATCTAGCTTTCAGTACCTTTCTAGGTATCTCGTGGTGAAAAATTCATCCTTCACTTCCGGGTTGAACTGAATTTCGTCCACATTCATCACAGATTTTCTCCCGTTCTGTTCATTCACCATG
>DAOVBT010000138.1 GCA_030670375.1 Candidatus Aminicenantota bacterium
GGTTTTCCAGGACCTTTTGCATAGAGTGGATCATATTGCCCAAAGACTAGGAGTCTCGATGGCCAATGTTGCGTGCCGCTACGTCCTCGAGGAACCCGCTGTCGGGGGTGTCATCATCGGGGCACATTTGGGGCAAACGGACCATATCCAGAACAATCTTCGTGTCTTCCAGTTCTCTCTCGATGAATTGAGCCGTTCCAAGATCAGAGATGTTTTGGCAAGACTGAACCCTATCCCCGGGGATTGCGGGGATGAATACCGCCGGCCTCCGTTTCTCACGGCATCGGGGGATTTGAGCCATCATGTCGAATCGTTTCCTCTGCCTTATGAGTCCCGTGATTCGGAAGACGGCAGAACCGTTGTTTTAAGCGGCAAAGGCCGTGCCGTTCGTCGAGATGACCACATCACCATCTCCGCAACGGATGCGGCCTATGGCAACCGGGTCATCGGAGGACAGGACGTTGCGGCTCAGTTTCATTTTGTGGTCGACAAGATCGAAGGAGCGCTAAACTCCCTTGGCGGCCGGTTGGAAGATATCGTTTGCACAAACGTACACATTCGTGAAGCGGCAGACGTGGAGGCTGTGGCTCGTGCCCATATGGAACGATTTTGCGGGATTCAGCTTGCGAACACAATGACCCGGGCAAAGCTTGAAAAAGAGGGGAGCCTGGTGGAGATACAAGCAGAGGCGGTCGTGAAAAAGCCTGAGCGATAATTTATTGCCGTGTAATCGAGTAATTAAGAATTGGGAGGAAATGAGATGCAAATCTATCGAATGATGTGGCGAGTTTTATTTGTGTTATACGTGGGTGTTTTTTTAAATATTGTGGCATTTAGCCAGAGCTCGGATGACGCCCATCAGGCACTGCTTAAACTGTACCAGGAGTTTGTTAAATTCCGCAGAGCTGAGGTCATTGAGGGTATACCGGATTACAGTCCGGCTGTCATCTATGCTAAGGAAAAAGGCCTTGAGTCTTTCCGGCAACGGCTGTCTGCAATTTCTCATCAGGATTGGACAGTCTCAGAGAAAATCGATTACCTTTTGGTGCGAGCCAAGTTCAATGAGCTTGATTTCCAACTCCGCGTCACGCGTCCGTGGGCGCGAGACCCAGGCACCTATGTGGACATGGTATCCAGGATTCCCTTCGCCGATACGCCACTTTCTGAAGGATCGAAAAAAAGCCTACGGAATCGATTAAAAACTGTGCCTAAAATCCTGGAACAGGCAAAAGTCAACTTGACCGCTGTTGCGAAAGCTATGGCAGACATCACCATCCGCCGCCTCGAACGGTCCGACGGAGTGAACCAGGGCGAACCCCGACGCGAGGTGCCGCCAGAGGGCGTCATCGGTTGGTACAAAGAATTCATCCAGCGTTTATCCAAACATCATCCAGAACTTCTTGCCGATGCCAACCAGGCCCTTTCATCCGTAGAAGATTTCCGAGATTGGCTCAAGACAAATAAGAGCCGGATGACAGCATCGGTCAGTATCGGACTCGACAATTACAATTGGTATCTTAAAAACGTCCGGTTGATGCCGTACACGGTCGAGGATGTGCTGAAAATTGCTGAGGTGGAATACTACCGCACTTGGGCATTCCTCAGGATCGAGCAGCACAGAAACCGCAGCCTGCCAGAGCTCGAGCCGGCATCGACGGCGGAAGAACACGAACGAAGAGTGCGGGAGTCAGAAACGCTTATCCGGTCGTTTATCGACAAACATGATCTATTGACCATCCCCGACTATATGCCCCCTCAATTCGATACCGACGCTTTTTGGATCGTCCGGCCCGGGGGAAAACGTCACTTCTGGGAAGAGATCACCTATCGTGATCCGCTCAATAATCATATCCACGCCTCGATTCCGGGGCACCGCTTCGATAATCTTATTCAGCGTCGCAATAAGCACCCGATTCGTGGAAGATATGGGGACGGTGGCAGGGCCGAAGGCTGGACCTTCTACCTGGAGGAGATGTTCCTTCAGGCTGGACTTTTGGATGACCGTCCCCGAACGCGGGAACTTTTCTATATCGCCCAATTGAAGCGTGTGCTCAGAGTCCCTGCCGAGATAAAAATGCAGACAGGAGAGTTGACACTAGAACAGGCCATCCAATATCTGATAGACGAAGTCCCGCTGATGGAGGAGAACCTTGCCCGCTATGACCTACAGATCTATCTCCGCCAGCCTGCCTACGGGATGACATACTTAGCAGGCAAAGTGCAGTTCGAAAAACTCTTGTCCGACCGTGCCCGTCAATTGGGTAAGGATTTCGACCTGGGAAAATTCCATGATGAATTCCTTGCAGCCGGTTCGATTCCCATAATCCTGATCCGCTGGGAAATGACGGGCCTGGACGACGAAGTTAAGAAACTCTGGTAGACAGGAGGATTCGTTGAGAAAAATCCAGTTTGTCTTGGCTGTATTTCTTGTCCTGACAGGTGTGCTTCTTGGGGATGATCTCACCTTGGAAAAGCTGTATCCCGATATACCGTTGATCGGTATTCCCCCCAGGGATGTTGTGTGGTCTCCCGATGAAAGCCGGTGCGCATTCCTGTGGAACAGCGAATCAGAGAGGATACTTAACCTGTTCAGCTTTTCCCCGGGATCCGAGGAAAAGCTGAAACAGTTGACATCTTTTGAAAAAGAGGGAATTGCGGGATTTTGCTGGGGCCGTACAGATGAAGAGATCTTTTTTCTTAAAGGAACGTCTGTTTTTGCCCTGGATGTAAACGGCCTGTCTATCAAAGAAATATGGAACAGTAAAAAAAGAATAAGATCCCTTTCTCGGTCTCCGGACTCGACGTATTTGAGTTATCTTCAGGGCAGGAACCTGTGGATACACAACCTCAAAACCGGCTCCTCTCCTCAGCTTACGGAATTCGATGCCGGGCACGAGGGGATCAGCGGCTATTCCTGGTCACCGGATTCCACACGCATCTTGTTTTATTACCAGGATTATACTGGAATCAGACAAGTTGGGGTCCCTTTATTCGGCAAGGAGGATGTGCAGATAAGAAAGGTTCCCCGGCCTTTTCCAGGAGACCCGGTGAATAAAAAGAAGATTGGTGTTGTGGGCATTCCTCAAGGCAAAATCGATTGGGTTCCGAAAGAATTAGACAACTTATTGTCTTATTCGTGGTCTCCTTCAGGCAAAAAAATCCTCGTGGAAGAATCGACCCAATATGCCGGCAGAAGGAGTCTCTCTGTATGCGATGTGGAGAATATGACCACAAAAGAGGTTTTTTTGGAAGAGAGCCCTCTGTTTACCTTTTCCTGGTTATGGAGTTCGCAGTGGCTGGATGACGATCGAATTGTCCTGACCTCGGATCGATCGGGTTTTTGCCATCTTTATTCTCTGGACCTAGAGTCTAAACAGCTCAAACAGCTGACATCAGGTGAATGGGAAGTTTTGGACTTATTTCCTGCAAAAGGAGGAGAGCTTTATTTTATCGCCAATGAATCTCGTCCTGAAAACAGGGGGCTCTACAAAGTCCAACAAGGGATAGGAGAGATAAAAAGGCTGGGCGATAGGGATGGAGTATATAAACCTTATTTTTCGCGTTCGGGGAAAAACATCAGTGTTCTTTTTTCCGATGACATGACGCCTTTTGATTTGTATCTTATCCAGGATGGTAGCCTAAAAAAAATTACAGAGTCTCCGCTTCCTGAGTTCAAGAAATATTCCTGGGTAAAAACGCAATACCTGGATATCCCAAGCGGGAAGGATGGCACGAAAATAAGAGTGAAGATGATGTTTCCTGCTGACTTTGACCCAGATAATAAATATCCGGCTATCATCGGCTCTGTTTATTCAAACTCCATCCTCAACCAGTGGGGAGGCCGTGATTCGCACCCGACCTGGGGATTGGATCAGTATCTAGCCCAGGCGGAGAAATATGTTCTGATGAATGTGGATATCCGGGGGAGTCTCGGTTATGGAAGAAAATTCCGGGAGGACATGTTGAAGGGCTATGGAGTGGTGGATATCAAAGACCTGGAAGCTGCGGCCCTCTATTTGAAATCGTTGCCGTACATTATGCCGGACAAAATAGGCATCTGGGGATCGAGCTACGGCGGGCTTCTGACCTTGATGTCACTGTTTAAAAATCCGGGACTCTTCGCTTGTGGAGTTGCCGGTGCCCCGGCCACTAATGTCTTCCATGCTTTTCCCGGTCAGATGGAAGTGATGAAATCAGTTGAGGATATAAAAGCATATCAAGATTCTTCTGCTTATTTCTGGTCTCAGGGATTGGAAGCGCCGGTCATGATCATACACGGGATTTTAGACACGACCGTGCTGTTCATGGATTCTGTGAACCTGGTGCAAAAAATGATAAGGGAGGGCAAAGATGTCGATTTTGTGGTTCTTCCGGAATCAAGGCATGGCTGGGATTTGGGCCCTTCCTACCAAACCCTTTTTTATTTTAAAAAAATTATCTATTTTTTCGCGCAACATCTGAAAAACTTATATTTCTTGCTGTGAAATCCTTTTGTTTACGTGATTTGTAATGACCTAAAAATAGAAAAAACCACCCCAGGACCAAAAATATTATTACGTGTATCGGGCTAGGTGGCGTCTCGCCTTCGAGGGCTTTCAAAAAAGGCTGGCTGGCAATTCCGCAGATAAACCACGCTGCAATCAACATGAACACGTAGCCCGCCAGTTTAAAATCTGCTGCTGCTGTGAACGTTCCCTCATGAACCATACGTTCTTTGGCCCATAACCAAAGTATTCCGATGAAGAACAGTAAAATCAACGTTCCACCGATGCCGAATAATAGAGGGATATGCCCCAAAGATCCTGCTGCCATGCCTGCAAACACCGCCAGAAATATTCCAACTCCATATTTCAGTACGGTCGATCCTTTTGCGCCTGAATAGAGCAGAATTCCGATTATGGCAACTATTGCCGCCAGAGGTACGCCGAGTAGCCCCCATATCATAGTCCAAGTTCCCTGGGCTGCCCACATCGTCAAATTAAGCTCATCCATGGTTAAATTTCTGAAAGCCGAGTCCACAAAAACCGATCCAATCACTCCCCAGCCAATTGCCCAAATAATAGCAATCCAGAACAAGACCAAGCCAACTTTTTGTTTTGTCATTTTCCCTAACTCCTTTGTTTTTTTTATTAATCCACCGATTTATAGGAATAACCCTATCATATTGAAAAAGTCTTAGTCAATGGAACGAGAGGGAGAATCCATTAAGTACGTTAGAGACCTCCGCGAGCCGTTAGAAAGGGCTGAAGCGAAACCATTGCCCGTGATGACGCCTTCTGCCTGAATAACATGATGCTGTCAAAGACCTCTTGGCTGAGCTTATCTTTAGAGGCGTGCTCCCTCATGATTTGGAAGGATGACTTTTTCAATTCTGTAAGTACGGCCTCCGGAAATTGCCTCAGTTGCACTCCATGATCTTTGATAAGAGTATCGAGGGCTGCGGTTCCCCTTGCCGTACATTCAGTAAGCCATTGATAGTTCAGCCACCTTGCTGCAGTTGAGATGATGGTTTTTAGATGGGGTGGAAGGGCTTCCCACTTATCAAGGTTGATTAACAGGTTAAATGGCACCGATGGTTCATGCCAGGCTGGATAATAATAGTACATGTATTGCTTGTGCAATCCAGTATTAAAATCGGAATCTGGATTCCCAAGTTCGAATGCATCCAGTTTGCCTGCCGAAAGCGAATTTTTTGCATTGTCACTCCAAGGCGCTACATCGTATGGCTCAGCGCCAACAGCCTTCATGGCTGCTGCCCCAAAGCCAGAGATGCGTATCTTGAGTCCCTTCAAGTCGTCGATCGTGTTGATCTCTTTGGCGAACCAACCTCCCATCTGGATCCCTGTGTTTCCGGCTGGGAAATATTTGCATCCGATCTGTTCGTAGATATTATCAACGAGTTCTCGACCGCCACCGTATTCGATCCATGCGTTGTATTCCTGGGCAGTGAGGCCAAAAGGCATAATGAGGAAATCAGCAGCAGGAACTTTCTGCACCTTCGATCCACCTTCCAGTTCCGGAGGGGAGCATAGCAGATTGCCCCACAGCATCTCGATCTTTCCCCTACTAACATCCTCGAT
>DAOVBT010000202.1 GCA_030670375.1 Candidatus Aminicenantota bacterium
CACAGGAGTTGTTGAAGACGACAAGATAACCGGATCGGTTGTGCAAGGAACCGAAGGATCGTCTGAATTTACGGCCAAGCGGATTCCAGGAATGGGAGGGACGAGATGAGAAAAGCGATTGGATGGATAGCGATTTTAGCGATTTTTGTATTTGCAGGAAGCCCTTTCGTCTCAGGTGCGGAAAAAAGCATTCTCTTCACCAACGGCAATATCATCACGGTTGCAGGCGATACCATTAAAGGCGGAGATATCCTGCTCAAGGGGTCCAAGATCGCAAAGATTGGAAAAGGACTCAAAACAGACTCTGAGACAAAGGTTGTGAACCTTGACGGGAAGTGGGTAATGCCCGGTATCATCGATTCCCACTCTCACATTGCCATCGAAGGGGGAGTCAACGAGGGAGGAAACCTCATCACATCGGAAGTGGATATCAAGGATGTGATCTGGTCCGAAGATATGAACATCTTTTATGCGCTAGCGTGTGGGGTTACCACTATTCACACCATGCACGGATCGGCCAATTCTATCGGAGGAAGGGGTATCGTTCTCAAACTTCGTTGGGGAAAGAGTGCCGAGGAGATGATTTTCAAAGGAGCCCCTCCCACCATCAAATGGGCACTCGGCGAAAATCCCAAGAGGAGCAATTTTTTTTCGCCCGGTCCATCCCGGTATCCAAAAACCCGGATGGGGGTGGAAGCCTCTATCCGCCGCGAATTCGAAAAAGCTAAGGACTACTTGCGGGACTGGCAAGATTATGATGCCAAAGCAAAGTTGGCAAAAAAGAAAAAAAAGCCTGCGCCTTTGCCTCCCAAAAAAGATTATCGTTTGGAAGTAATTGCCGACACGCTCAACGGAAAATACTGGATCCGCTGCCACGCTTACCAAGCTGAGGAAATGCTGTCCATTATGAAGCTTTGCGATGAGTACGGGGTGAAACTTGTGTGTTTCGAGCACGGACTCGAGGGATACCGGATCACGAACGAACTGGTGAAATACGGCGTGGCTGTTTCCACATTCGCTGACTTCTGGTCATACAAGTGGGAATCCTACAAAACCATGCCTCATGCCGTGGCGCTGATGGCCCAAAGGGGCGTTTTGACGGCCGTCAATTCCGATGATGCCGAGAGGATGCGCCGTTTGTTTCATGATGCGGCAAAGGCCATGCGCTTCGGGGGCCTGTCGGAAAACGAGGCATTTAAGACCATTACCCTTAACCCGGCCATCATCATGGGAATAGACAAACGGACAGGGACCCTTGCAGAAGGTAAGGATGGTGACTTGGCCATTTTTAGCCGCCATCCCTTCGATCCCTACACCATATGCGAGATGACCGTGGTTGACGGGGAAATTTTGTTCGACCGGGCACAATACTTGGAGGCAAGAAAAAAGGCAGAAGAAGAAAAAAAGAAAAAAGAAGAGGAGAAGAAAAAACCTGAAAAGAAAAGACCTGAAGGGGAGGTATTGCCATGAAAAAAATTGTGATACTTGCGGTTGTTATTGCGGCAATGGTTGTGTTTGTCTCAGCGCAGGAAGATGGGGATAAGTATCTGATCAAAAACGCCACGATCATACCGGTCGAGGGGAAGCCTCTCGAAAACGCTGACCTTCTGATAGAGGGGGGAAAGATCGCTGCCATGGGTGCTGAAATCCCTGCTCCTGATGGAACGAAAATCATCGATGCTTCGGGCATGTTTGTCTACCCGGGATTTATCGATGCCCATACGCATTTGGGCTTGTCGGAGGTCTCTGCCATCACAAGCACGGTGGATATAAGAGAGATGGGCAAAGAGAATCCAGAACTCAAAGTAGCCTGGGCCATCAACCCCCATTCTGTCCATTTCAAGACCTCCCGCATCTACGGAACCACGACCGCTTTGGTCGCTCCTTCAGGCGGGACTTATCCCGGAATGTCGGCTCTGGTGAAAATGGATGGGTGGACCATCGATGAGATGCTCGTCAAAGAGATGGCGACTTCCTTTATCAATTTTCCGATGTCACCGCGGCCGACAAGAGGAGCACGAGTGGGATCTAAAGCTCAATCCAAGGTGGACATCACAGCCAAGTTGGTCGAGAAAATCCAGGAATATTTGAAGGAAGTGCGTCACTATCTGAAGTTAAGAAAACAAGGGTCGAAAGATCCCAGTGTCATCGCACCAGATTTAAATCCCAAGTACGAGGCGTTGGCGCCGGTTCTGAATGGCACGTTGCCTGTTATTATATCTGTCGAGAAGGCCAAGGATATCGAACTGGCCATCAAATTCGTCCAGGAAGAAAAGATCAAAGCTATATTCAGAGGATGTGTCCAGGGTGGCAAGGTGGCCGATAAGATCAAAGAGGCCGGAATTCCGGTGATCATCGATGACCTGTACACCGGCCCGTTAGAACCGGAGGATGGCTATGATGCCCCATTCCGCAACGTCGGGGAAATGGCAAAAGCTGGGGTTCAGATCTGTTTCTCGACTGGGCGCGATCCGGCTCTGGGAAAGGATCTGACTTATCATGCCGCCAGAGCTGTAGCTTTTGGATTGGATAGAGATGAGGCGATCAGGGCCTTGACCATCAATCCGGCTCGGATCTTCGGGATCGAAAACCGCGTTGGCAGCCTGAAAGTCGGAAAGGAGGCTGACCTGTTTATCACGACCGGCGATCCCCTCGATTTGAGGTCGGAAGTCAAACACCTGTTCATCAACGGCAAAGACATGGACCTGGGCAACTGGTGGCAAACCCTATACGACACGTGGAAGAAGCGACCTATTAAAAAGTAGATCTTTATTTTATTATTCTGTGATTCTCACCAAGTCGAGCATGAAGGCGTATTCGAGGGCTGTTTCTCTGAGTCTTCGGAACCGCCCCGATACACCGCCATGGCCTCCCTCCATGTTGATATGGAAAATCAGGAGATTGTTGTCAGTTTTGAGGGCTCTGAGCTTGGCCACCCACTTGGCTGGCTCGAAGTACTGGACCTGAGAGTCGTGATATCCGGTCGTAACCAACATGGCCGGATAGTCTTGGGCTTCCACGTTGTCATAAGGAGAATAGGAGAGCATGTAATCGTAGTAGTCTTTTTTGTTGGGGTCACCCCATTCGTCGAACTCGGAAGTTGTGAGCGGAATGCTCGAATCGAGCATGGTGGTGATCACATCTACCCAGGGGACGCCGGCGAGGATGCCTTTCCAAAGGTCAGGGCGCATGTTCACCACAGCCCCCATCAGCAGGCCTCCGGCACTTCCGCCCATAGCAAACATCTTATCCGAATTGGTGAATTTCTGCTCTATCAGGTATTCGGCACACTCGATGAAATCATAAAAAGTGTTTTTCTTGTTGAAAAGTTTGCCCTCTTCATACCAGTAGCGTCCCATTTCCGAGCCTCCCCGGATATGAGGGATGGCATACACGAAACCTCTATCCAGAAGGCTGAGGCGGACAGAACTGAAGGTCGGTTCCCGGCTGGATCCATAGGAACCATACCCACTCAGGAGGAGAGGGTTGTTGCCGTCTTTCTCTAGACCTTTTCTGTAGACCAGGGAAATCGGAACCTTGGTGCCATCTCTGGCAGTGGTAAAATGTCTTTCGGTCGTATAATTACTGGGATCAAAATCACCCAACACTTCTTGCTGTTTCAAGAGCGTCTTTTCCTTGGTCCTCATGTCATAGTCATAGGTGGAGCTGGGCGTAGTGAGCGAAGTGTAACCATAACGCAAAAGATCGGTGTCGAAGTCAGGATTTGTTGATATATAAGCCAGATAGGCCTCTTCTCCAAAATTGAGATAGTGTTCGGATCGGTCCGCCCATTTGATGACCCGAATCTGTGTGAGGCCGTTCCTGCGTTCACCCAGCACGAGATAATTCTTGAAGACCTCGAATCCTTGCAGAAGGACATCATCCCGGTGAGGGATGACTTCTCTCCAATTTTCTTTGGTTGTTTTATCCACCGGGGTTTCCATCAGTCTGAAGTTTTTGGCATCAAGATTGGTGTGGATGTAGAACTTGTCTTTGTAATGATCCACGCTGTATTCATGGTTTTTTTCACGGGGCTGGATGATCTGAAATTCTCCGTCGGGATTATCCGCATCGAGGAACCTGAACTCAGAAGATAACGTTTGCGCTGATGCGATAATCATATATTTCTTAGATTTTGTTTTACCGACATACGTGCTGAAGGTTTCGTCTGTTTCGATGTAGATTTCTTTGTCTTCAGAGATTGGGGTTCCGAGAACGTGCTTCATGACCTTGTAAGAGCGCAGGGTTTTTGTATCCTTGAGCATGTAAAAAACGGTCTTGTTGTCGTTGGCCCAGGCTGCCCGGCCCGACGTGTTGGGAATCTGTTCGTCGAAGAGTTTCCTGGTTGTCAAATCCATAAAATAGAGTGTGTATAACCTGCGGCTGACCGTATCCACGCCATAGGCAATCAAGTTGTTGTTGGAACTTGTGGAGTAGCCGGCGACACTGTAATAGTCGTGCCCCTTGGCCATCTCGTCAACATTCAGGACGACTTCTTCCTCGGCATCCAAACTGCCTTTTTTGCGGCAGTAGATAGGATATTCCCCTCCCTCCTCATATCGGGTGTACTGATAATAACCCTGATCCTTGTAGGGCACAGACATATCGGTTTTTTTGATTCTTCCGACGATTTCGTTGAATAGCTTTTCCTGAAAGTCTTTTGTATGAGCCATGACAGCGTCTTTGTAGGCGTTCTCTGCTTCAAGATATGCAATGACTTCGGGGTTGTCTCGTTGGTTCAGCCAGTAATAGTTATCTATTCGGGTGTGGCCGTGAGCGGTCAGTTCCTTTGGGATTATTGTGGCAACTGGATGCTCTATGGTTTCTGAAGGTTTTTTTACCTCTTCACCCTTTTTACATCCTAAAGGGACAAAGATGAGTAGAAGCAATACGGGCAACACAGTTATAAATCTGAAAAGCCAT
>DAOVBT010000440.1 GCA_030670375.1 Candidatus Aminicenantota bacterium
CTCCTGATGCCACTGCACTTTGCCCGTTTCAGCATTCAAGGAGACAACATAAGAGGGATCGTCCGTATTCATCCCATGCAAAACTTCGACGATAAGACTGCCGTCATGGAGGAGTGGTGAAGAACCATAACCCCAATTATGGCCAAAGGGGCCATAATCCTGCTGGAAATCTTTTTTCCAGATAAGTTTGCCATCCATATCAAAGGCCGCCACTTTACCTGTTCCGGTGACCGCCCAAACAAGCTTTCCGTCGGTAACGGGTGAAGGGGTGGCATCGTTTTGCTTGCGGTGGATCTGGTTTTTATCGTCCAGCTCACGCTCCCAGAGAATCTTTCCGTCTTTTTTGGATATACAAAACAAAAGCAGTTTCGGCCCTCCTGGGTCAAGCGCGCTCCTCCGCCTTCTTCTCTGGGTTTGGCTCTGTTCTTGCGCCTGTTTTTGCTCCGGTTCGGATTTGGGCTCGACTTTGGAAGGGGATATGATGAATATCCGGTCTCCCCAGATGATCGGCGTTGCCGCACTCCAAGAGGGCAAAGGTGTCTTCCAAACAATGTTTTCCGTTGCGCTCCACTTCATCGGAAGATTCTTGGCATCGCTGATCCCGTTGTGATGGGGCCCTCGCCAATGAGGCCAGTTATTTTCTGCCTGTACGAGACCAGCGATCGATAAAACGGCCAGCATCAAGGCATAGGTGATGACCTGTCTTTTCATTCTGTTCCTCCATGTTTATACTTATCTAAATTTTGCACGAAATTATTTAGACGGAAAAAATCTTCATTCCTTCCTTAAAGCCGGGACAAGATCTTCCTTTGTGGCCAATGCTGCAGCCAGGTATGTCCACATCCCTCCATTCAGACTCACAATTACTAAGATTATAAGAATTGTAGGATAAGGGATTTCCGTACCCGGTGTCAATAGAGAGGGAAGAATTGCCAACAGGGCGGCCAATATCCCGAACAAGATCCCGGCAACCAACAAGGCCACATGTTCGGAGAGGAGGATGGTCTGAACGGACTTTTGGGTATAGCCCACAGCTCGAAGCAGGGCAAGTTCCCCCCGCCGTTCATTGACATTTCGCCACACGACTACTCCCAAACCTACACTCCCCAACAGCAAGCCAAAACTTCCCAGAATCAGGAAAATGGACAGATACGTGTTCTGGACCGTGTTGAACTCGGCCAGGCGGGTGGATGCATAAGTCAAATCCAGACCTTGATCCTGCATGGCCCAAGATAAACTGCCGGCAACGTTCTCCACCCTTTCAGGCGGTGTATCGACAAGGAAGAGCCGGTATCCGCTGAGAGAGGGATATTTTTGAATGAATGTTTTTTCGGATATGATGATGTTTCCCTGAAATACGGAATTGGCCAATCCCCCGACCAATTTGAGACGGAAGGTCTCTCCTTTTTCATCGCTGTACGTCAAAACATCTCCCACAGCCTTGCCCAATCCCCACACGATGACGGATAAATCGGCAACAGCCGGGATAATGCCATCGGGCAATTTTTTTTCTAAGATTACCCAGGGATTTTCCGGATCGACCTCATCTGTCATACCGGCAAATGTGAAAGCCTTTCTCGTGTCGAGTTCCTCGGGTTTAACACCGATCAATGGGGGATGGGTAACACGATTGAGGTTCAAGCAGCTGGCATCATCCCCTTCTTTCACACGAAACTGGACATATTTCACATCTTCCGATTTTATGGCATCCAATCCATAAAACTGTTTTCCCTTCTGGCTGTTGAGGTCGTATAAAATCGGAATGGAACTCTCTCCATACAGAGCGAATCCTCCGGTACCCGAATCCCTCCTTTCTGCATCCTTAAGGGCACCAAGCCGGGTGGCGCCAACCGTAAACACGATGAACAATCCGCAGGCTAAAAGCCCAATCAGCGTGATGCTGCGCGTGCGTTTTCTCGCGTTATTGCGGATGCCGATACTCAGGCTGCTCAACCGGACCGAGTCCGTGTTTTTCCCCAGGTGATACAGCGCAACATTGGTAAAGGCCATTCCCCCGACGAGAAACAGAGATCCGGCCAAAAAGAAAAAGACAAAGGCTTGATCTCCCCTGCCAAAATCCGCCAAGATCAGGATAATCAACAGGACAACCCAACTGGAGAAACCGATAAGCAAGCTCGTGCGCGGCCTTTTTTTTCCTATTGTTTCGACTTTGGCTAGACCTCTCTGAAGGCCGGCAATGGATCGTTTGATCTGCCTCCGGGTCACGAGCCATATGGTGAAAAAGGCAACGGCCACACCGATGGACACGCCGATCAACAGGGAAGAAAACCGGAAATGAATATGGAGGGCTGAGGTGCCCACAACACCACGCCATACTGTTTTCAAAGCACTCAGGATGATCCCGTTATACAGGACTCCCACAACCCCTCCCAGCAGACTGCCGATCAAAACGAGCACGGCCCCTTCGCGCAGAACGATCCGTTTTACAGTTTGTCTCGAAAAACCCAATGCCAACAACAATCCGTTTTCTTCCGATCGATTTTCCGTGTTAAAAACAAACAGC
>DAOVBT010000324.1 GCA_030670375.1 Candidatus Aminicenantota bacterium
ATAGTCCTTTGAGGGATGAATAACTGGCGAAAGATTCATCGACCACGAGGACGTTAAATTCTATTTTTTCTATAAGGGTTATGACTTCTTCTATATTAGAGGCGATATAAACAGAACCAATCTGGTCGCATAATTTTTTTAGTTTGGCTGCTTCCCCAGAAATTTTGTTCAAGATAAGGATATGTTGTTCTGTCATACTTACTTATCCGGGGTATTTTAGAAAATACGCCCCACTATAATACACTTTCAAACCTCAGCCTAGCCTTAAAACGATCCTGACTAAATCCTATAATATTTTTTCCTTTGGAGTCAACCTTTTTTTAAAAATATTTAGACAATATTTTGTCATTTTTTCTTTGTTTTTTGGCAAATTTTTGCACACCGTAAATCTTTACTAATTCTGGATTACTGATTAATATATAAAAGATGGTTCGCGTAAGGTTTGCTCCCAGTCCAACGGGATTTCTCCACATCGGAGCAGCAAGGACCTGTTTTTTCAACTGGTTGTATGCCCGCAATCGAGAGGGGACTTTCATCCTGCGCATCGAAGATACCGACATGGCCAGATCTTCGGAAGAGATGACCGAGGGAATCATCGAAGGCCTTCGCTGGCTGGGTTTGGATTGGGATGAAGGCCCGATCTTTCAATCCCGGCGATTGCCCCTTTACCGGCAAAAGGCACAGGAACTGGTCGAAAAAGGTTTGGCTTACTCGTGTTACTGCACACCGGAGGAGATTCAGGAGAGGACGAAAAAAACAGCGGGAGCAGGGGATTTCTGGGGATATGACCGGTTTTGCCTGGAACTCTCCGAAAAGCAGCGTCTCCGTTTCGAGTCCGAAGGGAGGGCAAAGGCCGTTCGGTTCCTCGTGCCTGAAGGGGAAATTCGTTATACAGACAGCATTCATGGGGACATAACCGTTGACAACAAAAACATCGAAGATTTTGTGCTGTTGCGGGGGGATGGGCTGCCCACCTATCATCTCTCTGTGGTCGTGGATGATATGGAATCGCAAATCACCCATGTGATCCGGGGCGATGATCATATTTCCAACACGCCGAAACAGATATTGCTTTACCAAGCCTTCGGTGCCAAACCCCCGAAGTTTGCTCATCTGGCGCTGATTTTGGGGCCGGATAAGAAAAAATTGAGCAAACGCCATGGAGGAACATCCGTTTTGGAATTTAGGGACCAGGGGTATTTGCCTCTCGCTTTTCTCAATTTTCTGGCCCAGATGAGCTGGTCTCCCGGAGAGGAAAGAATCTACACGCTGGAAGAGCTGGTCGGAAAATTTGCGCTAAAAAAAGTGAGCAAGGGCAGTCCAGTATTCGACCTGAACAAGTTGGAATGGTTGAACGGCCGATTGATCTCCGGTATGAGCGCCGAAGAGTTAACTCCCTTGGTCAGGAAGGAAATGCAGGCATCGAACCTGTGGCAGGAAACATTCGCAGAGGAACAGAAGCCTTGGTTCGATAAAATGATAAACCTTGTGAAGGAAAGAAGCCGGACGATCCGTGTTTTCCCCAAAGCAGCGATGCCATTCCTCGTCGATGAGATCACATACGATCCGGCGGGAGTGGAGAAACACTTGAGGGATGAGAGGCTGGACACACTTTTGCCCCTGTTGGCGAAAGATTTCCAAGCCATGGATGAGTTCTCAGCTCCGGAAATCGAGCAGGTACTCCGTAAGAGAGCAGAAGAGGAAGGAGTCAAAGCGGCGCTGCTTATCCATGCTTTGAGGATGTTGGTTGTGGGGGAGCCTGTGAGCCCGGGCATTTTTGCTGTTTTGGAACTGGCAGGGAAGGAAAAAACCCTGGAGAGAATGAGCAGGCTTTCCGATGTCAGAAGTTTGGTTGAAAAAAAAGGAGAATAACCATGAGTGAATACGAGGAAGTGAGGGCCCCAAGGGGGACGCAATTGCACACAAAAGGTTGGGCACAGGAGGGTGCACTCCGGATGTTGATGAACAATCTGGATCCTGAAGTGGCAGAAAAACCTCAAGAACTCATCGTGTACGGGGGAACAGGAAAGGCGGCCAGGAATTGGGACTGTTACGCTGCGATCGTCGAATGCCTGAAAAACCTGGAAAATGATGAAACGCTGGCTGTTCAGTCGGGCAAACCTGTGGCTGTTTTCAAAACCCACCCAGGGGCCCCTCGTGTCGTTATCGCCAATTCCCAGATCGTGCCCAAATGGGCCACATGGGATGAATTCCGGCGCCTCGAGGCAAAGGGCCTCACCATGTACGGGCAGATGACGGCGGGAAGCTGGATATATATCGGCACGCAGGGAATTCTCCAAGGAACCTATGAAACCCTGTCGTCTGTGGCCAATAAGCATTTTGGCGGCACGTTGAAGGGCAAACTTGTGCTGACCGCGGGTTTGGGGGGCATGGGAGGAGCACAGCCTCTGGCCGTGACCATGAACGAGGGGGTGGCCATCGTCGTGGAAGTGGACAGGGAACGAATCCAGAGGAGACTGGAGACCCGGTATGTGGATATCATGGTCAACAATCTGGACGAGGCCTTGGCCGTCGCCATGGAAGCCAAGGAAAAGGGGGCGGCGCTTTCTGTGGCTCTTCTTGGGAATGCTGCCGATATTCTTCCCGAATTCGTGAGCATGGGGATTACGCCGGATGTGTTGACCGATCAGACATCCGCCCATGATGAGTTGAACGGGTATGTTCCACACGGCATCTCGTTTGAGGAGGCATTGCGGCTGCGGGATGAGAATCCGGAGGATTACATAAAACGCGCGTATGAGTCCATGGTCGTTCACGTGGAAGCCATGCTGGAGCTCCAGAAGAGGGGAGCCAAGTCTTTTGATTACGGGAACAATATCCGGGGCCAGGCGCAGAAGGCAGGTTTGGAACGCGCCTTCGATATCCCCGGGTTTGTCCCTGAATACATACGTCCGCTTTTCTGTGAGGGGAAGGGTCCGTTCCGGTGGGCGGCCCTTTCGGGAGATCCCCAGGATATTTTTGTGACGGATGAGGCGGTGCTATCGGAATTTCCTGAGGACCAGGCACTGGCACGGTGGATAAGGAAAGCCCGGGAGCAGGTGGCATTCCAAGGGCTTCCGTCACGGATCTGCTGGCTGGGATACGGCGAGAGGGCGCGGTTTGGAGCGTTGATCAATGACCTTGTGAAAAGAGGGAAAATAAGTGCGCCTATTGTCATAGGACGCGACCATTTGGACACGGGGTCGGTTGCATCTCCGAACAGGGAGACAGAAGGAATGAGGGATGGATCGGACGCCATCGCCGATTGGCCGATCCTCAATTCTTTGTTGAATGCGGTTTGTGGTGCCTCCTGGGTATCAGTCCATCATGGCGGAGGTGTGGGAATCGGCCTGTCCATTCATGCGGGGATGGTGATCGTTGCCGATGGAGAGGAGGGGACAGCCAAAAGACTGGAACGCGTCCTGACCGTGGATCCTGGTCTGGGCGTTGCCCGTCACGCCGACGCAGGCTACCCGGAAGCGATCCGATGCGCCAAGGAAAAAGGCATCAAAGTCCCAATGCTCTAAATAATTCGGGGAAATAATTCGGGGACAGGATACCCTTTCACTTATTTCAATGAAATTAGGGAATCA
>DAOVBT010000229.1 GCA_030670375.1 Candidatus Aminicenantota bacterium
CCCTTCGGAACGTAACCCAAACCAGAATTCATTACGGCATTAAACCCAACAATACCTTTGATCCGCCTGAAAAAAAAGTGATTAAACCAAAGGAAATCCATCGCTATAACAGCGGATATGCCTTGGAGGTTTCGTGGGAGAGGATTGGAGTAAAAACAACGCGGCATCTCACACCCGGTAGACCCTATGTTTTTCGGTATGATGAGAACAACCTGATTAAGATCTACGAAGGATCACACAACAAAGCGGATGCGGAAGACTTGGCTCCTTATGTGGCCACTCCGATGGAGGTCGTTGCCAAAATGCTCGAGGTGGCTGAGGTGGACAGCCAAGATATTGTCTACGATATCGGATGCGGAGACGGACGGATCGTTGTCATGGCGGCGGAGAAATACGGGGCTCGGGGTGTCGGTATCGAAATCGATCCGGTACTGATCGACGAGGCTAAAGAAAATGCCAGAGCAGCAAAAGTGGAACACCTGCTTCGGTTTTATCTAGGGGATGCCACAACCATGAATTTTTCTGAAGCGACGGTTGTGGCCCTTTACCTTCTGCCAGAATCCAATGCCATAATGCGTCCCATGTTTGACGAGCAATTGGAACCTGGTGTTATGGTTGTGACCCATAATTACCGTATTCCGGGCTGGGAAGAAAAAGAGGTCGATACCTTTTACATGAAGGACGAATGGGATAAGGATCACAGCATCTTCCTCTACAAAAAGTGATTAACATCCTGAAGATCATTCTTTTTCCTTCTCGGGAAACAGGGTAACCTGGACGTAGTTTTCCGTGTTGAGATAAACATTGGCTGCCTCATGAATCACTTCGGCAGTCAGATTCTCCAGGGATTTTAGATAATCGAACAGGCTTTCCAGATCTTCACCCTCCAGATATCTGTAATAAAGCTGGGTCAAAAGCCACCGGTTTTGTTTGATCCCCGTCTCATAATCCCGATACATGGCCTGCTTGGCATCCCGAAGTTCATCCGCCGCCGCGCCTTCCCTTTTGAACGTTTCGATCTCCTGGAATATCACGCTTATCAGTTCTTCCACCCGTTCTGGATCGGTGCCGAAATTGATCGCCACACTGTAGGCTGGCACAGGGATTTTGTCATAGGAAGGACTGGCCATGATATTGTAAGTTCCCCCCAGGTCCTCCCGAATTTTATTGCGCAGTCGCGTTTGCAGCACCAGCCCCATGGCCCGTATGGCATTGCGGTTGGCCTGGGTGTATTCGAATGGACCGGTAAAAACGATGGCGGCTTGGCTCTGTGGTTCGACTCCTTTTTTGACCGTTTTTTTCACGACTCCTTTGGGAGGACGGATGCCTGTATCTTTCCATGTTTCCTGCCTGTTTAGAGAAGGAAGGGATGCAAGATAGCGGGTCACCAGAGGTTCGATGAGCCCTAGATCGAGATTCCCGACAAAAACGAAAATAAAATCACTGGCATCTGCAAACCGGTCTTTATAAAAATGGAGAGACTTTTCCAGGTCCATTTTTTCCAGTTGTTCGACCGTAAGAGAGCTTGCCCGCGGATGATCTTGCGTCATAATGCGCCCGAGGGTGTCGTAAAACACGAACATCGGATTGGCATTGCGGTTCTCCAAAGCGGCTTTCATCCGGTTTTTCAACACATCGAACATGGTCGCATCTGCCCGTGGGGCTGTAAAATAAAGATTGATCAGTTGGAACAGGGTTTCGACATCTTTGGGGGAAGCACTCCCCATAAGCCCTTCTTCCCAATCGCCGATGACTGGCCTCACACCGACGACCTTTCCTGCCAGTTTTTTCTGGAGTTCGATGGCACTGAACTCTCCTACTCCTCCGACAGAAATGACTTGAGACGCTGTCCTTGCCGGGAGGAAATCGGCATCGCTCGCCAGCGATGTGCCTCCCTTGCTTATGGCCTGAAACACGATCTCGTCTTCTTTGAAGTCCGTAGGCTTGAGGATGATCCGTGCGCCGTTGGAAAGTTTCCATTCCGTGATACCGTAATCATCTAAAACTTTGGTTTCCATAATTTCCCCAGCTTCAGGGATTTCAGCCATAAGCGGCAATTCGCTCGTTGTATCCTCATGCGGTGGAATTTCCATGTCTGCAACAGATTCCATCACTCCCTTGAGATCTTCCTCTGTCGGGATGACAAGCCCTTCTTTTTCGGGTGCATTGACCATGATCACACGGTTTTTTTCGGTTAACCAGTCCTTCCCGATCTGGTTGACTTCTTCCAGAGTAATTTCTGGTATGAAACGCTTGAACAGCTCGAACTCGTATTCGATCCCTGGGATAGGTTCACCTTCCAGAAAGTTGCGGATGTACTCCGACACATAAAGATTGGAATTGTTTTTCCCCCTTTCTGTGTAGGACCGTTCGATCGATCGGAGAAGCCGGCGTTTTTGTCGGTCCAGTTCTGAGGGGGTGAATCCGTGCCGTGAAACTCGCTCCGACTCGACAAACAGGGCTTCCAATCCCTGCCCGATTCCTTCGTCCTTAACTCCAGCATTCAGCACGTAAACCTCTTTGGACCTGACGAATTGCCCCTTTCCCGAAGAAGCACCCAGGAATGGGGGATCTTTTTTTTGTGCCAGTTCCGCAAACCGTTGGTTCAGCATACCATGATAGAGTTGTTCGACGATCATATTCCGGTAAGCCCCGACAGTGCTTGTGTCTTGCAAGGGCAGTTTGTGGATCACAGCGACGCTTGTGCTCATGGCTTCTTTGTCTGTGGCGATGGCAAACAGGGTTTCCTCATGGTTTGGAACCGGGAAGACGGTCCGGGTGCGCGGATTTGTTGTCCCGGGAAGTTGGGCGAAATGCTTTTTTATTAGGAATTCCACGTTGGTACTATCAAAATCTCCTACAGCCACCACTGCCATCAGATCGGGGCGATACCAGTCCCTGTAGAATCTTTTCAACACATCGTGTTCAAAGTTTTCGATGATTTCTTTTTTTCCGATGGTCAAACGGTCGGCATAATGGGACCCTTTAAAGATGATCGGAAATTGTTTGTCCATCATTCTGGCCCTGGCACCGCGTCCCAACCGCCACTCCTCGATGATAACTCCCCGCTCCTTGTCGATTTCATCGTTATCGAGAGAGAGCGCTTGCGTCCAATCCTCGAGAATCTGGAATGCCTTTTCCATGACTTCTTCGGATTCGGTAGGGATCTGCAGCATGTAGACGGTCTCGTCATAGCTGGTGTAGGCGTTCAAGCCCGGGCCGAATCGCATGCCTATGGATTCCATGAATTCGATCAATTCATGTTTGGCGAAATTTTTGGTTCCGTTGAATGCCATGTGTTCCAAAAAGTGAGCCAGACCAAGCTGGTCGACATCTTCCAGGACCGAGCCGGCATTCACGACCAGGCGGAGTTCAGCCCTGTTTTCCGGCCGCTTGTTCTCGCGAATATAGTAGCGCAGCCCATTGGAGAATTGCCCCACTGTTATTTTGGGATCGACGGGAATTTTTTCATCTTTTTCCTGCCTGTCCGCAATGCTCGGGACTACCAGAATCAATAGAAGAAATGTGCCGATAATCGCTCTCTGTCGAATTTTCATCCTTTAACCTCCATAAATCAAAGATTTGACCGGAAAAAGGGGCCATTCGGGCAGCTCCGATTACCCGAGGGGGAAGGGCTCTAGCCCTCTTGCTGCAGAAATCACGAAGATGGGATTTGCGACCTGGAGCTTGGAGTACCGCCGCGTCGGAAATGAAGGCGGGGGTGGCGGGCTATTTTAAGGCTATAAAGGCTTTAATCCAATAAATGGCCCTGCTCGTCAGAACCTGACTCCGCATGGGCCTTCCACCATTCGAAGACATGCCCTTTTGCCTCGAGCTTGACACCTGCTTTTTCTCCCGGTGCCAGATCCATCCGCTCTGTGGGACCCAATTCCACTCCGGTGGAAAGGTGCACTTCCACCCGCACGGATTTTATGGTTTTGTCTGTAACGTTTTCGACAGATCCGATAAAGGACGAAGAAGCATTATGGAAGGCTAAAACCAATCGCACCCCTTTGCGCACATGATCATAGGTGTCGGTGAGGGCTAATTTCTCTCCCGATTCTTCCCCTTCTTGTGAATGCTGATGTTCTTCTTCTCCGTGCTCATGAACAGGTTCCCCTTCTTCCCCATGTGTGTGGGTTTCTTCACCATGGACATGTTCCCCTTCGCCTTCACTCTTTTGCTCCTCGCCACTCGTTGAACAAGCAGCTCCGAACATGACCAATGCCAGAGCGGCCACTCCAACCAGTATCCATAATTTCCATGAGTTTTTTTTCATGACTATTCCTCTCCTTATTTGAATTTCTTTTTTCCCATTATATCGGAAAACTTTGCGTTCGAACAGTGCAAAAAAAATGCAACAAAATGTTGTACATCTCATTAAATACTAGAGTTTTCACCTTGTCGATGGTATGGTTTATTTCCGATGATATTTGCCCATTATATCAAAATTGCGCTAAGGAACTTAAAACGCACCAAGCTTTTCACGTCCATCAATATCCTTGGGCTTTCCATCGGAATGGCAACCTTTCTTCTGATTCTGCACTATGTGAATTTCGAGAGAAGTTATGACCGGTTCCACAGGGACAGCGAACGTATCTATCGGCTTCGGTATGAGCG
>DAOVBT010000248.1 GCA_030670375.1 Candidatus Aminicenantota bacterium
CCTGGCAGATCTGCCCAATTCCATTACGAAACGGACCATGGCCTGTTTCGAACCGGCCCTCGATTATGTGGTGGTGAAAATCCCCAGGTGGGATCTGACCAAGTTTAAGCGAGCGAGTAAAAAGATCGGGAGCGAGATGAAGAGTGTGGGCGAGGTCATGTCCATCGGCCGGACTTTTGAAGAGGCCTTGCAAAAAGCCATAAGGATGCTTCAGGTGGGGATGTATGGGATTGTCTGTAATGATATCTCTTTCGATGATTTAGAAACAGAACTCCAAAATCCGACCGATAGGCGGCTTTTTGCCATTGCTGAGGCGATGAAAAATTTCTCTATCGAAGAGATCCATGGCTTCACCAATATCGACCGTTGGTTCTTGTTTAAAATCAAGAACATCGTGGACCTGGAAAAAGAAATACAAAAGCAAAATTTCCAGGATTTTTCCAAAGAGTCGTTGATCAGAGCCAAGCGGCTGGGGTTTTCGGACAAACAGATCGGGATTATGTTAGAAAAGGAAGAGTTGGATATACGAAAAATGAGAGCGAAACACCATGTTCTGCCTTTCGTTAAACAAATAGATACGCTGGCAGCGGAATATCCCGCTCAGACGAATTACCTGTATCTCACTTACAATGGATCAGAAGACGATGTGGATTTTTCGGATACCAACCAAGTCATCGTGTTGGGTTCTGGATCTTACCGGATAGGCTCGTCGGTGGAGTTCGATTGGTGCTGTGTTAATGCTGTTCTTACACTCAGAAATTTGGATTATAAAACCATCATGATCAATTACAATCCTGAGACTGTCAGCACAGATTATGACATCTGTGACAAATTGTATTTCGATGAATTGAGTTTCGAGACAGTGGCCGATATTTACGAGAAAGAATTGCCGGAAGGGCTCATTATTTCGATGGGAGGGCAGATCCCCAACAATCTGGCTCTGAAATGTCACCAATATGGATTGACCATCCTCGGGACATCTCCGCAGAGTATAGATGGAGCCGAAAACAGGCACAAGTTTTCCGCTCTTTTGGATGATTTGGCCATCGATCAGCCGGAATGGAGAGAACTGACGGATATCGAAGCCGCAAAGTCTTTTGCCAACAGCGTGGATTATCCTGTCATGGTGAGACCGAGCTATGTTCTCAGTGGGGCCGTCATGTCCGTGGCGTTGAATGATGGGGAGCTCGATCATTATTTAGAAGAGGCATCCCGTGTCAGCCCCGAGTATCCTGTGGTCATCAGCAAGTTTATCGAAAATGCCAAGGAGATCGAGATCGATGCGGTGGCCAAAAAAGGGGAATTGTTCGTGTATGCCATCTGCGAGCATGTCGAAAATGCAGGTGTCCATTCCGGGGATGCCACCATGGTCCTGCCTCCACAGAGGACTTATCTCGAAACGACACGTCGGATGAAAAAGATCGCCCGGCAGATAGCCGATTCCTTGCAAATCAACGGGCCGTTCAACATCCAATTTATAGCTAAGGATAATGAGGTCAAGGTTATCGAGTGCAATTTGCGGGCTTCCCGCTCCTTCCCGTTTGTCTCCAAGATCTTCAAATTGAATTTTATCGATCTGGCCACCAAAATCATCATGGGAATCGATGTGCCCAGAATAGATAAATCCTGTTTCGAGCTGGACTATGTAGGGGTGAAAGCTCCACAGTTCTCTTTCACACGCATCAAAGGAGCAGACCCGATATTGAGTGTGGAGATGGCTTCGACTGGAGAGGTGGCTTGTTTAGGCGACAGTTTTGAAGAGGCTTTTTTGAAAGCTCTCCTCTCGGTCGGATTCCGCTTCCCCCAAAAAAACATCATGTTGTCTACCGGTCCGTTCGAGAGCAAAGCCAAGTTTTTGCCACAGGCTAAAAGGTTAGCCGACCTTGGCTTTCAACTCTTTGCCACTCGGGGAACCGCCGATTTCATGAAGTATCACGGCATTCCTTCCCAGGTTCTTTCCTGGCCACTTGAAAAAAAAGAGCCTAATGCGCTGACCTATATCCAGGAGCTCAAGTTGGATCTGATCATCAATATACCCAAAAGTTTCGAGGAAGAAGAACTCACAAACGATTATATTCTCAGAAGAAAGGCCGTGGACTTTAACATCCCGCTGATAACGAACCTGCAGTTTGCCGAACGGTTCATCGATGCTATGTCTAAGATGGGGTTTGATGAATTAGCTATAAAGCCCTGGGACGAATACTGACATCTAAATCTTCAACAATTCTTCCCGATATTTTTAGGATTGACAGAATCTATAAGATATGTAAGAATAATAAGAAATGAATTGTGAAATGGAGGTAGCAATGGCTCGATTGACAAAAATTCTACTGATTCTTTCTGTCGTCGCGTTTGTTTTTGCGATAGCTTCTTATGCTCAACAGACGGATGATGAGATGGTGAAATGTGCTGTCAGCGGGAAGGAGATGAAGAAATCCGAGGCGAAAGGCAGCCTTGAGTACAAAGGAGAAACTTATTATTTCTGTTGTGATAATTGCATCGAATCCTTCAAGGAAGATCCAGAAAAGTATATCAACCAGGAAAAGCCCGAAGGACAAGAGCATGCTCATCAACATGGCGAAGAACAGATGCACGAGCATGGCAAAGATACTGCGGTTGATCCTGTATGCGGGATGAAAATCAAGAAATCAGCCGCCAAAGCCACTTATGAATACAACGGAAAGACATACTATTTCTGCATGGAAGGCTGCAAAGAGAAATTTGTTAAGAATCCTGAAAACTATATAAAAGAAGATGGAGAAAAGGTGACCTGTCCAGTGATGGGACATGAGATCGAAAAATCTAAAGCAGCCGGTTCTTCGGAGTACAATGGGGAGACTTACTATTTTTGTTGCGCTGGATGTAAAGAAAAGTTTGACAAGGACCCCGAAAAATACATCAAGAAATTTTAAACTAGACTGAATAATTCAGGCTAAAAAAAGCCTTTTTCTTTTAGCCAGTCATCGTTATAGATCGAACTCAAATACCGAGTCCCCGAATCTGCGAATATAGTGACGATCCGGGCTGACCGGTTGATTTTCTTGGCCAACTCAAGGGCTCCCCATAATGCCGCTCCGCTTGAGCCGCCGGCCAAAATGGCCTCTTTATCTGCCAATTCTCTGGTCATTCGAAAGGCCGTCTTATCCGTTATCTTGAAGATGTCGTCGATCAAGTCGAAGTCAACACACCCGATCAGAAATTCATCCCCCAAACCTTCGAGGAAATAGGGGGAAGGCGTTATGAGTTTTTTTGTGTGGAAATAATCATAAAATATCGACCCCACCGGATCCACGGCGATGGCTTTGATATTCGGGTCTTTTTCTTTGAGAAATTTGGCGACTCCGCATATCGTGCCCCCAGTACCTAGACCGGACACAAAATAGTCGATTTTTCCTTCCATCTGTTCCCATATCTCAGGGCCGGTTGTGTGATAATGCGATTCGTTGTTTTCTCTGTTATTGTGCTGGTCGAAATAATACCCGCCTTGAGTTTCCTGCACGATACGCGGCGTGATATTGTTATAACTGAGAGGAGAGTCCGGTGGAAGGGTATGATCGACCATAACAAGCTCCACATTCATGGCTCTGAGGAATTTGATTTTTTCCATACTGAGACTGTTACGCACGATCATCTTCACTTTGTATCCTTTGACCGAGCAGACCATTGCCAATCCTAAGGCAGTGTTTCCCGATGAATTGTCTATGATAGTATCTCCGGGTTTAATTCTGCCCTCCTTTTCGGCTTTTTCGATCATGTAATGGGCAATCCGATCCTTCACACTTCCCATTGGATTGAAGTATTCCAGTTTGGCAAAAATGTCCGATTTGACGGCCTGTGTGGTCTTTTCCAGTCGGATGAGAGGTGTGTTGCCTATGCCATCGAGGATATTTTTGTAAATGAATTTGGATGGATTTATGATTTTGTCCTTCATTTTAGTCTCAGGCGTTTGTTCCTATGATAATAAGAATCAAGGTTATAACATCGAAGATGAGTTCTGTCAATTTATCCATTGCCTGACTGCCTTGAAAGATAAAGAGGTCCTCTTCCATATTGTGCGGGCATTGCTTTCAAGGTGTTTCTTAGCCATCAGGCATCTCCTCCGCTCTAGTGAGGATCTTTAACGCCATTCCCTCACCGCCCTTCTCGGCGGCTCTGAACTGTGCACGTTAACTCCCAATCTCTTCCACTCTAGCCTCTGTTCCCGTGCTTGCCCGCATCCCAGCTCCTTTGGCAAAGTCGTGCTCAATACAACATCGCCGTCTGACTGCCAGACTGTGTCGCAATTAAGAAAAATGAGAAATTCAATAAAAATAATCCCATTTGATTCCAAAAAATGGGCAATATTGAATAAGCATGTGCCATTTCT
>DAOVBT010000019.1 GCA_030670375.1 Candidatus Aminicenantota bacterium
ACATGAATGCGAGTTCATCATTTCGGATATACACAGGGATAATCGGGGTTTCTGTGGGTCCAGTGTCATAGCCCATGGATTGAAAACCGGATTTCATCTTTTCGGTGATTTCCCATAACCTCTCTCTTCGTTCGGGCTCATTCTGGATAATGTCCAGCGTTGCCAAAACTGTTGCCACCGAAGCCGGTGTAATACTGGCACTGAAAATCAAAGAGCGCGCAAAATGTTTTATGTAGGAAATCACTTTTTTGTTTCCGGCAACCATGCCTCCAAGAGAGGAAAAAGATTTGCTGAATGTTCCCATGATCAAGTCGATCTCATCCTCCACACCAAAATGTTCTGCGGTCCCGCGTCCATTCTTTCCCATAACGCCGATGCCGTGAGCATCATCCACCATGATTTGTGCGTTGTATTTTTTCGCCAATTCGACAATGTCCGGCAGGTTTGCCAGGTCTCCCTCCATGCTGAAAACACCATCTACCACGATCATTTTGTCGACATCATTTTCGATGGATGAGAGTTGCTTTTCCAAATCAGCCATATCGTTGTGTTTGTATTTATACACATCCCCGTAGGAGAGTCGGCAAGCATCTATGATACTGGCATGAATCATTTGATCTGTGATGACAGCATCTCCTCGACATATGAGAGTGGAGATGATGCCTTGATTTGTTTGGAAGCCTGTGCTGAAGGCAAGAGCAGCTTCCTTTTTCATAAACTGGGCTAGTTTTTCTTCCAACTCCACATGAATATCGAGCGTGCCATTCAGGAATCTTGAGCCGCATGTTGCAACTCCGTATCTGTCGACAGCTTCTTGGGCGGCCTTCTGCACTTGGGGATGGTCGAGCAGGCCAAGGTAGTTATTGGATCCGGCCATGATCATTTCCTTCCCATCCACCTTGACCTTATTGCCATAGACTTCCTGTATCGGGGTAAAAAACGGATAAATCCCCACTGCCATGGCTTCTTCGGCTCTGGTAAACTTAAAACATTTTTCAAATATTCCCAAAATATCCTCCTCGTCCGTATCTCATCTGCGAACTGTCTTTCCCTTCTTCTAGCCTGAATTATTCATAAAAAATGCCGATACTTATTATTATTCCAGCAATATCAGAATATTATCCTGATATTGCTGTAAATGACAACACGAACATTTTTAAGAATACCATTCTTTCGAGTTTATGTACATCTTAATGTTGGGTGGGGTGGGGCGGATCGGCATCGGCATTTTTAACCTATCAGGCGAACCGATTTTATGAAACAAATATGTTTGACGCTCAACAACATTTTTCATACAATCTTTCCTATGAAAGCCTTGGTCACTGGTGGGACCGGATTTATCGGAAGCCATCTTATTAATCATTTGTTAGACGAAAAAAATGCAGAAGTATACGCATTGGTACGCAATTTAGAAAACCTCAAATGGCTAAAAGGCATGGATATCCACTTTCTGAACGGAAATCTTTTTTCTATACCGTCTCTTCCCACAAACATCGACTACGTTTTCCACATTGCAGGCATTACCAAAGCACGCAAATTGGCTGATTATTATTCAGTAAACCAACATGGGACAGCAAGTCTTTTTCAGTCGTTGCGTGCTCAGAACATCGAACCCAAAAAGATCTTTTTTCTCAGTAGCACGGCCGCTGCGGGCCCATCTCTCGATGGGAATCCTGTGAAAGAAGATGATAAACCCCACCCTGTGTCTGCCTACGGCAAAAGCAAACTCTTAGGTGAACGAGAAGCCCTCAAATTCAAAAAGGATTTCCCTCTTGTCATCATCCGGGTCGGAGCTGTCTATGGTCCAAGAGATGAAGATTTCCTCCCCTATTTCAAATCTGTAAAAAAGGGGATACTTCTCTCCCAAGCCTCCCAGGAGAGATGGTATCACGTGTGTTACATCAAGGACCTTATCAACTCCTTCGATCTTTGTATTCAAAAGGACCTCACATCAGGAGAGATCATCAATATCGCCGATCCACATCATGTCACTTGGGATGAATTCGGAAAGATTGCAGGGGAAGCATTAGGGAAAAAGCTATTGACGATCAGATGTCCTTCCTTCCTCTTGAAATTGGCTGCATTGGTTTTGGAAGGAGCGGCCGCGATAACGAACAAACCCAGCAATTTTAACCGGGACAAACTCAAAGCCATAATGCAGACAAGCTGGTTCACGGACATAACAAAGGCAGAACGGCTCTTGTCCTTTTCTCCCCATTTTAGCCTCAAAGAGGGTATCCAAGAGACCTTGATGTGGTATGTTGACCAGGGTTGGCTTTGAAGTCTATTTTTTCTTTATTCTGGTGCTTCTCGTGTAGAAAGATGCCGCAAATTTTGCTGTGCTCTTGAGACACCACCCTTCCTGCTTGGAAAAGGCAAAATATTTGATTCTTCCCTCGAATGAATGGTTGCCTCTTTTTGCCTCTAGGCTAACTGTGAATGGGATCTCGATAGGTTCTTCGAGATTCAGGTACTCTTCTCCTGTTTCTTCTTTTATCTCGATTTCTAAATCAGATGCTGTGAAAAAATTTTTGGGGAAAATAAGCTCATAGGATGGATCGCATTCAATAACAAATGACGGTTGAGGATCGATGGTGATCCCTTCGGCTAATTTTATTTTGAGAACTACCTTTCCTTCTTGCCCTCTTGAAAGATATCTCGGACTTATCGATGCGTCAACCTTAAGACAATCCTCTTCCTTTTGCGCAAATCCCTCCATGCAGAACAGAACAATGATCATAAGTCCAAAAACGGTTTTTCTCACAGACTCTCCTGATGTTTTCCTGTTGAATAGATGGTACTCCCTCACGATTTTGGAGTCAAGGTTTTCTTGGGGTCAGACTTTTGTCTAGTTTAACGGATTAAAGATAATCCCGTTTAAAGTCTGACCCCGAAACACAGGGAAACATCAGCCTTTATTTTTCCTTTGCTATCGAGTATATTATAGCTGCGGAGTCAAAATTATGAATAGATCAATAATCTCAGGAACCGGCCGGTATATCCCTCCAAAGATCATCACGAATTTCGACCTTGAAAAGAAAATGAACACCTCGGATGAATGGATCCAACAGCGCTCTGGAATTAAAGAGAGACACTATGCTGAGCCTGGCATCGGAAGTTCGGATCTTGCTTATGAAGCTGCATTGAAAGCCATCGATGATGCCCAAATCGACAAATCTGAAATTGACTTTATCATCGCGGCTACCCTCTCTCCAGACCACTACTTTCCTGGTATCGGTGTTCTTGTTCAGGCAAAACTTGGACTTGAGAACATAGGGGCTCTTGATGTCAGGAACCAATGCAGCGGCTTCATCTACGCTCTTTCTGTCGCAGACCAATACATCAGGAATGGAACATACAAAAAAATCCTCCTCGTTGCGGCAGAAAAACAGTCGGCCAACCTGGATTATTCCGATGACGGGAGAGATCTGGCGGTGCTCTTTGGGGACGGAGCGGCCGCTGTGATTATCGAACCTGGCAACTCCAATGAAGATCGAGGCATTCTCTCCACCCACCTTTTTTCGGATGGAAATTATATCGAGGATTTGTGGATGCAAAGGCCGAGCTGTAAGGACCATCCATGTTTTTCTGTAGATATGGTAACCGACAGAAAAATTTTTCCCTCCATGAACGGGCTAAACTTATTCAAACCGGCTGTGGTAAAAATGCCAGAGGCTGTGCGCGCCGCCTTAGATCAAAACAATATGACTATCGAAGATGTGGATCACCTGATCCCCCATCAAGCAAACGACAGGATCAGCCTGATGGTAGCAAGGAATTTAAAGATACCTGTCGAAAAAGTCATCAGGAATATCCACAGATACGGAAACACAACGGCCGCCTCTATCCCAATTGCATTGGATGAAGCAATTGAAGCGGGGAGGATTAAAAAGGGCGATTTAGTCATGTTGACAGCATTCGGATCAGGATACACATGGGCCTCTTCGGCAATCAGATGGTAGCCATGAGGATTAACATAGATATGTTGCTTTAAAGGAATATTTTATGGTAGGATTGCACTTCATATTTTCAACCAAAACTTACATATAGATGAACACAAAAACGCTCGCACACAGGAGGCCCCAATGAGGAAATTCATTACCTCTGTTTTCATCATCGTCTTCGTCCTGTTTAACACAGGTCTGCTTCTGTCCCAGCAAAATGAAGAGGATGGAAAATTTCAAAAACTAATAGAAGAATTTTTGGACGCCATTTGGAAGTTCCAACCTACAGCTGGCACGATGGTCGGCTTCCACAAGTATGACAACAAATTGGAAGATTTCAGCGAAAGAAACCTCGAAAAACGCATGACAGAACTGGACGAGTTCAACCAGGATCTTGTGACCAAAGTGGACAGGACCAAAATGAGTCCCGAGTTCCAGATCGATCACGAAATCCTGATGGACGCCCTCGATCTTGAAAAGCTGAAACATGAACAGCTCATCCCTTGGGAATATGATCCCATTTTTTATAACTCCATATTCATCAATTGCGTGAAACCTTTATTGGAAAAAGACTATGCACCTGTGGATACGAGGGCCAAAAATGCGACAGATCGGCTTAAGAACCTGCCCAAGCTCATCAAACAGGCCAAAGAAAGTTTGAAAACACCCACACAAATATCTACCGAAACAGCTATCAAGCAGTTTCCTGCCATTTTCGAGATTTATCGAACCGAACTTCCCACACTGATTTCACAAGTCCCCGAGGAACGGAGAGCCAAACTTCTCGCCGAGCTCGGAAAAGTCATTCCGGCTCTGGAAGACTACCAAAACTATCTGAGCAATGAACTTCTGCCCAAGTCAACAGGAAATTTCCGGTTGGGAGAAGCGCATGCCCGGCTCTTGCGATTAACTCTCCAGAATAATATTCCTATCCAGGAGCTCGCAGAGAGAGCAACTGCCGATATCAACAACATCACAAAAGTTGAGATGTCAATGGTTTGCCTTCCCTTATACAGACTAATGTATCCCGAAGTGGACATGCAGCAACTAGCTGCTCAGAGGGGGGAGGACGAAATGAGGCGGATAATCATTCAAGGCGTTCTGGAAAAGACCAAAGAACACCACATGTCCAAGGATGAATTCATAGATAAGGTCAAAGCATCGGTCGAGGACATCAAAAGATTTCTTAGGGAGAATCAACTCGTTGATTTGCCGGATAATAATTTAGATATCGAACCCATGCCTGAAGCCTATCAGGGAATCACTTGGACCAGACTCGTCGCTCCTGGTGCTTATGAGACTTCAAGTACCTACACCTATCAGATCACCCCTATCCCCGATGATTGGAGTGCGGATCAAACCACATCATTCCTTGAGGAATATAACGACTACTTGCTTCCGTTTTATGCCATCCGAAAAATCTATCCTGGAGCATTTGTCCCGTCATTCCACACCAGTAAAAATTCCTCCTTATTGAGAAAACTCTATCCCAGCATGCCGCTTTTAAAAGGCTGGTCTGTCCCCTTCGAAGAGATGTTGATATTCAAGGGTTTTGGAAACTATGACCTCAATCTCCGTCTCAACCAGCTCAAGATACAGCTCAGAGTTATCACAGATTTTATCGCGGAAATCCAGATTCATGAAAGCAACTGGACCAAAGAGGATGCCATAAACTACATGGTCAGGGTTGGATTCCAAACCGAAGCCGAAGCGGAAAGAAAATGGAACCGCATCCTGCTTCTTCCTGGAGATGCGGCCTACGCCTATGTGGGAATGCAGGAAATTCTGGACATGCAAAAAGAGTATAAGCAACTTAAAGGAGATGCGTTCAGCCAAAAAGAATTCATGTCCAAACTCCTCAGTTACGGAGCCTTGCCCCTCAGGCATCTGAAAAAGAAAATATTAGAGCAGTAATCGACGTAAGGTTGAAATTTGTCGACTCTCATGCCCATATCAATTCGGAAGATTTCCGGGATGATCGTGACAGAGTTATTGCAAGGGCATTCCATGAAGACATCCAAGCCATCCTTTGCCCGGCTGAGCTCACAGAACCTGAAAATTGCCAGGTGGCTCAAGATCTGATCGAAAAGCACGAGAATATTTTTGTTGCCGCCGGAGTACATCCCCACAACGCTGAGGCTTTCCATCCGGAAATGGCATCAACACTAAAACGCTTGGCATCCGAGAAAAAAATATGTGCTGTCGGAGAAATCGGCCTCGATTTTCACTACAATTATTCCTCGCCCGAAGAACAAATGAAAGCTTTCCGCAACCAATTGAATATCGCACAGGATTTGGATCTTCCTGTCGTAATTCATAGCCGTAATGCTGCCGATGAGATCGCTAAAGCCATCGAGGAAGAAGATTTCACCAAAGGGGGTGTGCTCCACTGCTTCACCGAAAACTGGGAATTCGCCGAGTTTATGCTGGATCAAAATTTTTTGATTTCCTTTTCAGGAATTCTGACCTACCCTAATGCTCAGTCAATCAGGGATGTGGCAAAAAAACTCCCGCTTGAGAAAATGTTGATCGAAACCGATTCACCCTATCTAGTTCCGGCCCCGTATAGAGGAAGAATCAAAAGGAATGAACCTGTGTACGTAAAAGAAGTCGCAAAAACACTGGCTGATATTCAAAAAGTCGATATTGGAGAGATCGCTCGGGTGACTTCGCGGAATTTTTCCACTCTTTTTCCGTTTGAATTATGAAGAACGAGATGTTAATATAAAACAGCGATAATCGAGTTAGATATGAAGGATTTAGTCAAACAACTGGACAAATCCCAGATCAAAAAAATTCCTGGCATCCGTGATTTGGCCCGTGATATCCAGAAGGACTTGGATGCGGTTGAACAAGAGCTTAAGGAATTCACAAAATCTCCGAACAAGATCGTTTCAGAAATTAGCTCCTATCTTTTCAAGAATGCGGGAAAAAGGATAAGGCCAGCTCTTCTTATCCTCTGCTCAAAACTCTCAGGATACACGGGGAATGAACATATCACCATGTCGGGCCTCGTTGAAACCATTCACACAGCCAGCCTCATCCACGACGATATCATCGATAACTCCAAAACGAGGAGAGGGCGAGAATCCGTTCATACCAAATGGGGCCCCAATATCACTGTCCTCTTGGGTGACTATCTGTATATCAAAGCGATCGGCAACTCCCTCCAAAGCCGACACAGACAGATTGTCCAGATCCTTACAGATGTATCATCCAAAATGATCGAGGGCGAGCTGAATGAATATTATGTCAGCTGGAACCTGGATGTCGACGAACATAACTATCTGGACATCATCAATAAGAAAACAGCCTCATTGTTCTCAGCTTCCTGTCAAATAGGGGGAATCTTGGGCAACGTTCAGGACAAGGAAGAAAATATCCTGGCAGATTTTGGAACAAACCTTGGGATGACATTCCAAATTATCGACGATCTGCTGGATTATACAGGAGACGAAAACACGATGGGGAAGCCCGTTCTTTCTGATTTGCGGGAAGGTCGTATTACACTTCCATTGATCTACACACTCCAAAATGATGGGAAGAAAAACCGGAGCCGCATCCTGGATCTATTGAAAAAGAAAGAGTTAGACAAGTCATCTCTCGAGGAAATCCTGCACACAGTACAATCCAACGGAGCCCTGGACTACACCTATAGAAAAGCCGAAGAATTTTCGGCCCATTCCAAGAAACTCCTCCAAAAGTTGCGCCCATCTGTCCACCGGGACGCTCTGTCACTATTCCCTGATTTTATCTTATACAGAAACAAATAGGGGTTATGACAGAAATCGAAGTCAAAATCAGAATAGATAACCCAGAAAAAATAACAGATAAGCTTCTTGCTTTGGGGGCCGAATTGGCTAAAGACCGCCACTGGGAAGAAAACACCCTTTATGATTTTCCTTCCCAGGCTCTTTATAATCAAAAACGCGCCCTAAGACTCCGGACAGAAAACAAAAAGGCGTATTTGACCTTTAAAGGCCCTCCCCAAAAATCGAGAAAGTTCAAAATCCGCGAAGAATACGAAACCGAAGTGAAAAATGGAAAACAGATGAAAAAAATCTTGAAAGAGTTGGGATTCATCCCCACATTTCAATATAAAAAATACAGAACAACCTATCGCATAAAAAAATGTAAAATATGCTTGGATGAAACATCTATCGGAAATTTTTTAGAACTGGAAGGAGAACAAAGTCAAATTGTCAGGATCGCAATGTCTTTGGGTTTTGTAAAAAAGGAATTCATCAAGCTGGATTATATTCAGTTAATAAAGAATGAGAGTGGAGGTTAAGTTTTTTTGCCCTTTTTTGGTTTCTTATCTTTTGAGCTTTTCTCTTTCGGTTTTTCCTCGGCTTCCGGTGCTATTTCTTCCTCGATAAACATATCTTTGTCGGAATCTGAAACATCTTCCATTTCTCCCTTTACTTCCTTTACAATCTCATAATCCACAAGTCCCTGTTTCACCTCTTCCTGGGCAATACGGATAAGATTTTTTGATCTGGATTTGATACGTGGTTTCGCACCACCCAGCAATTGCTTCGCTCGCATCGCTGCTATTATCACATACCTGAATTTGCTATCGATATCTCCGTATTCTTTCAACTGGCAAGTTCTCCTCGGCTAAAATAATTAGCCAACAAAATACACCTATATAAACGTTTAAAATAACAGAATTCGCTCTGTAATTCAATAAATATATTTTTTTCATTTTTTACATCTTTTGCTTAAACTCAACTTTCTTATATGCTAAAATGAGAATTCATCAAAATCGCGAGGCTAAGATAAATTAATTAGCGTCTAGGCAAGATGTACCAAGTAAATACAGAGACAAATGGACCCCTTTTATCCATACACCAAGGTAAAGAAAAATCCATATGGGCTGTAGGAGGAGGAAAGGGAGGTACCGGAAAAAGTTTTGTATCAGCCAGCCTTGCCATTCAACTAGCCAACCTTGAAAAAGATGTGACCCTGATCGATGCAGATTTAGGAGGCCCTAATCTCCATACTTTCCTCGGTATGAAAGAATCAAACCTAGACTTGGGTGATTTTGTGACGAACAAAGTTCCTAACCTTAAGGATACAGTGATTCTGACTCCGTTTGCGGGGTTAAAACTCATAAAAGGAACCGAAAATGTTCTTTTCATGGCTAACCTGAATTATTACAAAAAGCAGAAGCTGATCCGACATATCAAGGCATTTGATGCCAACAGAGTGATCGTGGATATCGGAACAGGGGCATCCTATAACTGTATCGATTTTTTCCTCCTTTCTAATCCTGGAATTCTTGTGGTGAATCCCGAACCCACTTCCATAGAGAACGCCTACTATTTTCTTAAATCCTGCATCATCAGAATCCTAAAGGTTTATACAGAATACTATGGTATCGAGGATCTGGTAAGAAAAATAGCGAACCACATCAAAGACAATTCTAAGTCCATCTACACATTTTTAAACGAGATCATATCTTATGACAAGCATTATGCCCATGTCTTGTTCAAGGCGCTTAAAAAATTCAATCCTTGTCTTATTATCAACAACGCAAGGAGTGAGAGGGATTTTTTGTTAGGACAATCCATCGTGGATGTGGTCAAAAAATATCTCGTCGTGGATATAACGTTTTTGGGAGCCATCCCTCACGATGAGAGAATACATGTCAGTTTAAAAAGAATGACACCTTATATGAGCACATATCCAGATTCAGAAGTTGCCCTATCCATTCGATCTATTGTGGAAAAGTTGGCTTATAGATAAAGCATCATCACTTCCGACATCGTATCTGGATCACTAAGAAAAAATAGCGCCGCCCAATATAAATAAATCTAAAGATTTGATATCATGGAAAAGGAGTGATGGCGATTGTAGGAATGGATAGTTTTATGAATAATTCAGGATTGACATGAGAATAAAGAACGTCTTGGAGATGGATTACTACGAGCTCTTGAATGTCAACAGAAATGCATCTCTCCAAGAAATCGAGAGAGCCTATGAGCTCTGCAAAATCACCTATCAAACCGATTCTATCGCTTATTACAGCCTCCTCTCTGAAGAAGAGAGAAAACACGTTCTGGATCGCATAGAAAAGGCTTATGCAACGCTCAGGGATACAAACAAAAGAAAAACCTATGACTTCTAGATGTATGAAAACAAAAAGGATTACAAGGAGAGGGCTTTTTTCCGGAAGACAACTGAGAAGATTTTGATCGAGGACACAACAGAAAAAACGAGCATTTGGAGAAGAATAAAATATCTGTTTTTCTCGCCAAGAAAGAGATAGAGTTCAGTTTACAATCTCATACACATATTGACCATTTTGCAAGCACACTTGGCTATAACGGCCAATCATCCCTGGCGGCATCTTTCCCGGTCCTGTGACCTCGCAGAGAGTATACCTCACTCCGTTTATGACCAACCCCTCACCGGTAAAGGATGGAATGCCCAGCCCCACAAAAAAATGATTGGGTACGGTTATCAACAGAATCGGATACTTTTTGAAATTGGTCCAAAAGGATGCAAAGGTCACTCCCTTTGAATCGCAATCCCCAAAATTGTCTGCCAGAACCCTGGGGGGAACCCAAAAGGAAAGAATGGTTTTCCCTCTCTCTTGGAGAGGAGGAATGTAATATCGGACATCTTGGATAAAGGAGAGTAACAGACCCAAAAATTGGTGAAGGGAAAAATTTGTGTATTTTTTTCGTAGGATTTCAAAAATGGGCCTGATCCTGTTTTTATTCTTCATGACACAAAATCCATGATTCACCCCTATCTTCCCGTCAAAAACGCGGATGCCGCGACTCTCAAAAAACCGCGCTTTCTCCCCTTCTTGTTCTTTTTCCACTCGCTTAAGATATTTTTCCTGTTCCTTGGCCAGCCTTGCTTTTATCTTGTCGAACTCCCGCTTGACCTTCTTGTGGAGGGAAGGAGGAACAGAGAGTTTCAGGTTAAAGCTTTTAGCCGTGATTTTTTCGATAAGTATATATTCAGGATATTTGCTCTTCTGGATCAGCCTATGCACAAACTCCCTTAGGTTCTCAATCATCTTCTCTCTCGATCGTTCCATACTATCTTCCATGTGTTTCCTTAAGTCTGCCGGGAAATAGCCAAATTCTTTATCTGCCATATTCAGCAGGTTTTTCGAAAGAGGAAAGGACAAATTATGAGAATGTCCGTTAAAATCAGCCCATCCATACGTAAGATAATAATTTTCTTGGTCTTCCTGCCTATCAAAAACGGGTAAGATCTGAGAGACATTTTTATCAATCCCTTGATGGGAAACAATAAAAACTTCTGAATCTCGACGGCTTTTAACAAACCAAGAGAGCAGGATAAGGCTTATGATGAGAAACAGAATGGTAATAATCGAAAAAATTTCCGCTCTTTTTTGAATAATCAAAGTTTATATTATTTAAGGGGAATGGAGCCGACCTCGGGAAACGGGATAAGAGCACGTACAAGTCCCGACACTCCCGCGCTCATCAACAGGCAAATACCGACGATGAATAAAGCCATCAACACTGCCACCGCAGGATTATTGTCCATTATTTCCTGATACGTATCTATGTTGGGGGTTAATCTGTTAAACAACCAAAAGCTGAAAAGAATACAGAGTATGGCCAAAATCCCGGCAAGCAGAACATAGCCGAGGCTATACAGCAGCACTTCCGCAAAACTTCCTGCGTCTTTTTCCTGACCTAGAATAAAAAGCTGAATAACCGCCATCACGGGATACAGAGCCTGTTTGACCACAAGGGCTTCTCCGATGAAAACGCTCCCCAACACTATTGCTACGGATATGTTTTTTTTCTTGAGCTGTTTCTCTTCATCGAAGCGTCGAGTCAAAACAAGTATAATGCGATAGCTGCCAAAGATCAGGATAAAGCTGATCAAGACAGATATCAGAAATTCCAGCAGGCCGAAAATTATTTGTTGACCACTCATTTTCGCTCAATTCCTGATGACGATGTCATCATCCGTATGAAAAGTCTTATCTTTCCCAGCAGAAATTAGTCGATAGTTCGAATCTGACATCCTTTCGTATTTTATTTTATTTCCCCATGAATCCGTGTCAACATAAACCGAACGGCTAAACATTTGCATTTCCTTCAGGTCTTTGGGAACTTTGCCGTTCTGGGCGATAAATAAATCGATCGCTCTTTCCAGCAATGTCAGATTCGTACGGGTGGTCTTTTCTTTGACCTCAGCAAAGGCATCCACCTGTTCCTTCAACCGGGATTTCCCTCCACGTTTCACCACATAAAGGAAAAAAACCACAATCACGACCAAAAGAAAAATAACTAAAAATCCCTTCATTTTCATGAAAGCTCCCCTTTGAAAAACTCCATCACTCTTCCTCTCAATCTTGGATTTTTTATAAATAATCCAAGATCATTATATAATTGAGGGACCCCATATAACAAGACAGGAAATGAAATATGGCTATTTGGTCGAAACTTTTTTAATTTTGCGGTCGACTTCGGCAAATTCAAAAAGGTGAGAAACAAAATCTTCCGCTCCCAGTTGATCAGCAATGTCCTTCAGTTCCTCAGATGTCAGTTGAGATGCCATCAAGATGATCGGGATGGATTTTGTGCTCTGCGTTTTTTTCAAAATCTCGAAAATGGCAACACCCCAATCTTCGAGCAGATCGATATCCAGAAGGATCACATCGGGATCGACCTTCCGTATATGATTCACATTGAACATTCGTGGAGGCTTGGATATCACAAGATAGCCATATTCCTTCAGATAGGAAGCCATCAAAGTCACGAGGGCGGGATCGTCGTTTATGATCAACACCCTTTTTTCTTCCTTCTCTTCATGATATGTGTATTGATGGATATGTTTGAGCAGCTCTCTAAAATCATAGGGTTTTTTTATGAAGACACAGATTCCGTCCTGTTGACAAACTTCTACAAATTCGGACGAACCCATCGCTGTTACGGCAAAAATGGGGATATCTTTTGTCTTTGGGTCATTTTTTAACCGGATGGTCGCTTCAAGCCCATGCATACCTGGCAAAACCATGTCCATCAGAATCAAGTCCGGAAACTGCTGATGGGCCAGTTTGATTCCCTCCTCCCCTGT
>DAOVBT010000018.1 GCA_030670375.1 Candidatus Aminicenantota bacterium
CTGCGTTCAGGTCTCCCTCTCCTGGAACAGCGTGTGTGCGGGTTTGTGCAAGGGGACATCTCTGACAATTCAGGATGGTTTCATCCAAAGATAAATCAGAAGACTTCCGTGTGGCAAACTCAACACCGAGAAGAGATAGGAACTTTAATTTTTCTTCTACCTCGCTCAGGAGTTTATAAGGATCCTTTGCCAATTTTCTCCTCGATCACATCCATAATTTTCGCACTGATTTCCGATTTTGTCCTTTTGCTGGAGCGAATGCTCTTTCCATCGGGGAACACGAGAGTGACCTGGTTATAATCGGAGCCGAATCCTGATCCCTTTTTGGTGATGTCGTTGGCCACGATCATATCCAGGTTTTTCTGTATGGCCTTTTTCAGAGCATTTTCTTTTACCCTTTCTGTCTCTGCCGCAAATCCCACCAAAATCCTTTTCCCTTTCTTTTTCCCGAACATCTGCAAGATATCCGGCGTTTGGACAAGATGGATTGTTTGGGATTTTTTCTTCTTTTTTATCTTCTGGGAAGAAACGGTCGAAAACTTATAATCCGCAACGGCGGCTGCCATGATGAGCACATCCGCCTTTGGGAAATGCCGGCCGACCTCTTGTTCCATCTCTTCAGCCGTTTGCACCCATCTGACACGGGCGCCTGGCGGAGGGATGATGTGGGTAGGCCCAGAGACAAGAATCACCTCGGCCCCGCGTTGTAACGCCTCTCCGGCTAGCTCATATCCCATTTTGCCGGAGGAAGGATTGGACAGATACCGAACAGGATCGGAGTATTCCCTGGTGGGTCCAGCCGTGATCAGAAATGTCTTTCCCGCAAAAGATTGGCTTTTGTGCAAAAGCTTGAGGCTTGCGGCCACGATTTTTTCGACAGAAGCAAGCCTGCCCCATCCCTCGTTCTTACAGGCCAGATATCCTTTTTCCGGCTCGACAAACCGGATCTGCATCTCTTTGAGCTTTTTTATGTTTGATTGGGTCTGTTTATGAAGGTACATGGCCTCGTTCATGGCTGGAGCGATAAGAATCGGGCACTTAACAGCCAGATGAAATGTCGATAAAAAATCGTCAGCTATGCCTGATGCAAATTTGCCGATCATGTTGGCGGTGGCTGGAGCCACAAGAAGAAGGGAGACTTCTCCGGCCAATTCAACATGGGCAATTTCGTCGGGTATATCATCTTCAAAAAGATCGACGATCACCCTCCGACCTGTGAGCGCACTGAACAGCCGGGGTGAAATCAACCGGGTGGCGTTTGCGGTCATGATCACCTGTACTTCATAATTTTCTTTTTGGAAACTCCTGATTATCTCGCAGGCTTTATAAATGCTTATGGATGAACATGTTCCCAGCGCTATCTTTTTCATCGTTCCCTCTTAATCCCTTTCCGCAAAACTCCGCAGTATGGGCATGATCTCTTTTTCTCTGATTTCCCTGCGGCATCTCTGGCTCAATATGACCGATTTCAATTCCTCTACAGCTTTGGTCAATTCATCATTTATCACGACATAATCAAACTCGCGGTAGGCCTGAATTTCTGCTCTTGCCACTCCCAAACGCTTTTGGATTGCCGATTCACTATCCTGCCCCCTCTTTTCCAGCCTTTTCCTCAACTCGGGAAACAGAGGCGGAAGGATGAACACAAAAACAGCCTTTTTGTGTTTTTCCCGAATCTGCCCGGCTCCCTGAACATCGATATCCAAGAGAATATCCCCCTCTTCGGTGCCTCTCGCCAGCTCTTTTTTGGCCGTGCCGTAATAATGTCCATGAACGACGGCCCATTCGACGAGTTTTTCGTCCTGAATCATCCTTTTGAATTCATCCTCAGAGACGAAGTGATAATCCTTCCCTTCAATCTCGGTATCCCTTTTTTGCCGTGTGGTGTGGGAGACAGAAAATTCCACATTTTCGAGCTCTTCCAGCACGCGGTTTGCCAGGGTGGATTTCCCGCTTCCGGAGGGTCCTGTTATCACGATAAGCATTTCACTCCACCTGATTTATCCAGGTTATTTCCCTTAAATATTACTCTATATTTTGCAGTTGTTGGCGAATACTCTCAACTTCTGATTTCAACGCCAGGCTTTTGCGGACCACTTCAATGTCCTGCGCCTTTGAATTCAAGGTGTTGGCCTCTCGATAGAGTTCCTGGGCCAGAAAATCCAATTTTTTTCCGATCGGTTCCGGCTCTTTGGAATCGAGCTGCTCCCGGAGATATTTCACATGAGATTTCAACCGCGCGATCTCTTCTGTCAGGTCGTAGCGCTGGGCCAATAACGAGGCCTCCTCAACCAATTTACTCTCTGGAAACGTTTCTTCCCGGTTTAAATCCTCCAATCTTTCCATCAATTTTTGTTTGATCAACAGGGGCTGTTTTTTCGCTCGCTTTTCGACCTGGCTCACGAGATTTTTGATGTTTTGTGCATGGATCGATAACTGCTTTTTGATTTCCCTTCCCTCTCGCGCTCTTTCTTTGATCAACAGATTGAGAGTCTTTTCAAAACTTTGTTCAAGGAATTCGGCATCTTCTTTGGTGAAGTCCTTTCTCTGGAACTGGACAATATGGGGTGTATTCAAAAGATTCTCGAGAGAAAACGTGACATGCCTTTGGGAAACAACCGCCGCTTTGTCAAGACCGGTGAGTATTTTGTTTAAAAGATCCTGGTTGATGTGGAATTCCCATTTGTCCGTGCTGAGGAAATTCATATCCACCAGGACTTCGATCCTTCCTCTATGGAGTTTCTGTTGACATAAATTTCTCAGTTTATCCTCAATATTGCCCAGAGGGGCCCCACGATAATTCCAATCCAAAAAACGATGGTTGAGAGCTCGGATACTCATCTTAACGGAAAAGGATTTATGAACAAACCTCTTCTCGGCATAACCGGTCATGCTGCGGATCAATTCACCGACTCCTTTTCCTCTAGAAACTGAAGATCATAAAGCTTTCGGTAGATGCCATTTTCCTTGTAAAGTTCCCTGTGCGAACCGATTTCTGCGATCTTTCCTTTATCTAAAACCAAAATCTTATCCGCATTCCTTATCGTCGACAGCCTGTGGGCGATCACAAATGTCGTCCGATCCTTCATCACATTTTCCACAGCGACTTGAATAAGTTTTTCCGACTTGGAATCCAGGGAGGAAGTCGCTTCGTCAAGCACAAGAATCGGAGGATTTTTGAGCAAAGCACGGGCGATGGCAAGCCTCTGTCTCTGGCCGATCGAAAGCAATCCCCCCCTCTCTCCGATCTGTGTCTCATAACCTTCAGGGAGTTTGGAAATGAAACCATGAGCTTCTGCAGCCTTGGCCGCATCCAGGATCTTCTCCATCGGTGTATCATCCAAACCGTAAGCAATATTGTTCCGGACCGTATCATTGAAGAGGATCAATTCCTGGGTAACCAACCCAATCTGCTTTCGAAGGGATAAGAGACTGACATCCCGGATGTCGATGCCATCGATCAGGATCCTGCCAGAAGTGGTTTCATAAAAACGTGATATGAGGTTGACGATAGTGGTTTTTCCTGCGCCACTCAAACCGATCAATGCCACTTTTTCCTTCGGCAATATTTCAAAATCCAAATCATGCAGAACACGGATGTTTTCGTTGTAACTGAAAGAAACATTTTCAAACTTCACATGTCCCCTCACCGGAGGAAGGGGATAAGCCCGATCATGTTCGACAATCTGAGGTTTGCTTTCCAGAATTTCGCTGATTCTTTCAAAGCTGGCCACGCCTTGTTGAATGACAACATTGGCATGGCTGATCTTTTTTATCGGCGTGTACATGTAAAAAAGTGCCATCACAAAGGTTGCAAAATCTCCGGGACTAATAAATCCCTGGGTGATCCGAGTGGTGCCCACAAACAGGATAAAAGCTCCCACCAATCCCCCCAAAAATTCCATAAACGGAGAGGACAAACTCCCTATCCAGGCCAGTTTGAGGCTGGTTCGGAAATAGCTTTTCGTAGCCTGGAATACCTTTTTGAGCTCGAACTTTTCCATGGTGAAAGCCTTAACGATTTTGTTCCCTGTTATGGTTTCGTGGAGAATTTTGTAAATATCTGCCATCCGGATTTGATTAAGTCTTCCCTTTTTTTTGAGCTCACGGCTGAAAACAGCCAAGGGGATAACAGCCAGCGGCGTGATGATAAAAGAGATCAGCGCCAGATGCCAGTCGACCAGGAATATCCCGATCAGAAGAGCAAAAATGATAAAAGTCTCCCGGATAATATTTCCCATGCTCCCCGATACAGCCTCCTGGATTTTATCCACATCATTTGTCATGCGGGACATGAGTTCACCAGTCGCCATCTGGTCGAAATAATCCGCCGATTGGTACATGATATGTTCGGAGAGGTCATCCCTCAATTTTTTCGAAACCTTTAGTCCGATGGATTTCATGAAAAAGGAAGAAAGGAAGGTGAATATTCCTTTGCCGAACAAGACAACGACGAGCAGCAAAGGCAATACAAGTGTGTACTGATCTTCTTTGACATCCCGAAAAACAAAATCCAGAAAACGGGTTTTCTCGACTGGAACTTCTGGGCCAAGCTTGAGCAGCATGTCCACGATCGGTTGGACCAGATTCACGAATACATACGTGAAAAAAGCCACAAAAAGTGTGAATAAAAAGGAGAGAATAAGTTTTCTTCTCTCTTGGAAAGTGAGTTTGAAAAGCTGGAAAATATCTTTCATTATTTTGTTTGCAAACTCAAATAGCTGCTCTCCAGGATTTCATAGGCATTCAATGCCGAACCACGGGTTAGATTGTCCGCCACTGTCCAAACCCAATATTTGCCGGGGATGGAATCTTCTTTTTTTATCTGGCCGATATAAATTTTATCCTTTCCGGTCACCTGCCAACAAGATACAGGGTGGGAAGGCGAAGGAGAGGCAACCTTGAAATATGGGGATTTTTTGAAAAGCTCCACAAGAGCCGGGATTTCGGTTCGTTCCTCCAGTTCCAGATGGATCATGATCGAATAGGTGTGAAAAACAGGCGCTTGGATGATGGCAACGGAAAGAGGGAGATCTCGGAGGTCGAGGACACGCTTGGTTTCAGAGAGAATTTGTTTTTCAGCAGAGGAGAACCCATCATCGTCTACAGGGGCAACATCAGAAAGAAGATTAAAAGCAACCTGGGTTTTAAAGGTTTTTTTCGAAACGGATGAACTATTCAAAACAGCGAACGACTGGTCAGCCAGCTCTTTGATCCCTGCTTCCTCAAATGCCGACGCCGGCTGAAGGACAAATGCGGCTATTTTTCTAGTGTGAAATTTTTCGCAAATCACATTTAAAAAATGGGTGAGAATGATGGTCACGGGATGGGGATTGGCAATCAAAGCAGGTTTTTTTTTAAGGACAGTTATATGGTTAATCCCCCCCACAACGATAGGAACTTTTTTATCCGCATTAAAGGTTTCGCTCAAATCGATAGCCAGAAATTTTTTCTTAGCCGCAAGATTTCCGTATTCCCTGTTGGTTTCTTTATCGGATGCCAAAAAAACAAGGTCAGAGTCCGCGATGGCCGTTTCATCCAGAGGCATAACGACGCGAGGCTCTCCCCGAAATTCTGTCAATTTCGAGTACTCCTCTTCAACATCCGGAGCAAAAAACTCGATCTTCTCGATCGGAAACTTCTTATCTTCCAGAACACTTTTCAATTCTTTTCCTCGGAAAGATTCAGCTCCGATCAACGCAATCCGGACCCTTTTTTGTGGACTCATGTTTTATCAAGATGGGTTATTCAAGAGATTTTCCGTATTCGGTCATCATGTAATACATTTTATCTTTTAACAGAAGTTTCTCTTTCTTGAGCTGCTTCTCTTTCAATTTTTCTTCTTCTGTTAAATAGCTCTTAGCCTGAAACTTGGAAAGTTTTTTTTCCAGCTTTTGGTGTTGGTCAAAGGCTTTGCGGAATTCTTGGTTTTCTCTCAGCAAACGCTCTTTGATTTTCTTCTCTTCCATAAAATCTGACCTCCAAGTTGAAAGAATATCACAATGTTACCCCTATTTCAATTTCACGATGGAGGCCATTTTCCGATTGACATTAGATGCCAAGCTATTTATACTATGGCCCGAGTTGGCGAGCTATCGATCATCAGAGGGCGAGGTAGCTCAGTCGGTAGAGCGAGAGACTGAAAATCTCTGCGTCGGCGGTTCGATTCCGTCCCTCGCCACTCCCCCAATCCCCTTCAATCTCCTGCTTTTAAAAAACAATTTCATCCTTCGGTTCCCTTCGATTATGTGTGTATCCCGAATGATCAGGCTTCGAGCATGTGGTGAGCTTGGCTATGAGCCACACAGCTTTTAACAATTTTTGAGATGAGCCCTGAGTTCTTTTGCGAATTCCGGCCGTTTGAGAGCCAGTTCAATCGTGGCCTTGATGAATCCCATCTTATCCCCGGCGTCATGCCGCTTTCCTTCGAAGAGATAGCCGTAAACCGGCTGGTTTTCCAGTAAAAGTTTGATGGCATCGGTAATCTGAATCTCACCTTTAGCATCGGGCTCGGTCCGTTTTATCGCTCCGAAAATGGCAGGGCTAAACACATATCGCCCTATCACAGCCAGATCCGAGAATGCTCGCTCCGGGCCGGGCTTTTCCACCAAATCTTCGACTTGAAAAACCCTCTCCGTTATTTGTTTGGGTTTGATGATCCCGTATTTTTTTGTCCCCTCTTCATCCGTCCTTCCGAGCACGATGACCGAAGCATTATACTCCGAATAGGCATCGATCAGTTGTCGGATACACGGCATTTCACAATCGAAGATATCGTCGGGCAGAAGCACAGCAAAAGGTTCGTTCCCGATATAATCTTCAGCCATCAGGATCGCATGACCCAGCCCCAAAGCTTCTTTCTGGCGGATATAACAAAATTCAGCAAGGTTGGATATCCGTCGCACTTCTTCCAGGAAATCATATTTCTGCTTTTCTTCCAGGAACCGCTCCAATTCCGGGCTTTTGTCGAAATGATCTTCGATCGCAGATTTTCCCCTGCCGATTATGACCCCGATGCTTTTTATCCCAGCATCAACGGCCTCTTCTACGCTGTATTGGATCAAAGGCTGATCCACAACACTCAACATCTCCTTGGGTTGGGCTTTGGTGGCAGGCAGGAATCGCGTGCCGAATCCGGCAGCCGGAATAACGGCCTTTTTTATTGTATTCATCCGTGCACCTCAAGATAGAGACAATGTTTCAGAATTTAAAGCTAACCGAAATATTGGGAGAAAGAACTTTCATGTTGTACACTCCGGGCATGGCTGATTTCCATTCAGGGTCGGTCTGGGAATTCTCATAATCGACACTTCTTTCTTTTCCCATCAAATACTCAACCCCGAACTCAATCATGAGTCCATCGAGAGAATATCCGATCCCGGCTGTCAGCACATTGAAATCGAAGCTTGGCAAGAGAACATTCATGGTTTTATCCGGAGCCGGGGAAGGATCCCAATAATACCCGCAACGGAAGGCTAATCCATTGTATATATATTCCGCACCCAAGCGTATCTGCAAGACATCCTTCCAATGCATCGGTCTTTCTTTCTCCACGATCAAGGACCAGAAAAAATCTCCATATGTCGATTCCATCACATCGATCGTGGACCATTGTGTCCACTGGAGATCTCCTGTCAATGTCAAATTTGCGATAGGTTTGACTGCCACTCCCACAGCCACCCACCAGGGCCATGTGACTTCTCGATCTACGGTAGCCTTTGCGGGTATATCGGCACCATAAAGGGGAGTATCCGGTATCATCCCGAGAATACCGATATTCGTTATTTCAACGTCCCCGGAGAAGCTTATTTTGCTCGGTGTTCGCACCGTCGCGCCGAGACTGAATTTTTCGTTTGGTTTAAAAAGGAGCCCGAGAGTTGCACCAACCCCCCATCCACCCAGGCTTTCGTCATATTGGCCTAGATCGATTCCGAGTTCAGCGTCTCCCGCATGGGTTTTGATACCGAACATCCCATAGTTGATGTTGAGGCTGGCTCCAACAGAGACCATCTTGTGAACCTTAAAGGCAAGAACAGGCGCGATCGTGAACATCCCAACCTTGCTTTCCCACTTGTAAGGTCTTAGAAATGTGAGAGCCTTGAAGTTTTTGCCGTCCCATTTGGCACCGAGCCCGGAGGGTGTATAAAAACCGATTCCGGCCACAACATTATCCGCGATGGGGTGATAATAAGCAGCCAATCCAGCAAGATAATGTTTTGTCGTCGTTTGAGCATCGACAAAAGTAACAGGTCCGACAGCAAACTTGTAAGTCCCCGACGGGATGATGTCAACGCCGTAAAAGCCAAAGTATTTCTGCTTAAACTCCGCAATGCCGGCAGGATTCCAAAAAATCGCACTGAAATCATCCGCCAATCCCACAAAGGCCCCCCCCATGGTCATAGCCTTGGTGCCCAGACTGTTCAGGTTCAACCCATTCGCACCAACGTAGGAATTCAAGATTACCAAACAAAACAAAAGCGCAAAAAGGATCTTGACTTTATTCATCTAAACCTCCTTCACCTTTATTTTTGTTTATGATATTCCCTAATTCTTGTCAAATCCTACTCTTCCTCTACGGCCTGAATTTCCTTGACCTCCGGAACTTGTTTTTTTATAAACTGGGTAACCCCATGGGTTAATGTCATCTGTCTCATCGGACAACCGACGCAAGCCCCTAGGAGACGGACTTTGACAATACCATCCTCCGTGACATCCACAAGTTCTATATCTCCCCCATCTGCCTGAAGATGTGGCCTCAATTCTTCGATAGCCTTTTGGACTTTTTCTTTCATTTTTTTCTCCTTCTCGTTTCAAATTTTTATACGCATAGGAAACACCGTTATTTTCTGAGGAATACGAACTCTTTCTTCTGGTTGACATCAACATGGATAACATCTCCTTCTTTGTACCGCCCTTCCAATATTTCTAGTGCCAGTGGATTTTGGATGTATTTCTGCACGATTCTCTTCAGAGGGCGGGCACCGTATGCGGGGTCGAACCCTTTCTCGACCAGAAGCTTTTGGGCTTCCTCGCTGACCTCGATCGCGATTTTTCGCTCCTTTATCCTATCCTGCAACTCTTTGATCAACAGTTTTACGATCTGGAGGAGGGTCTGTTTGGAAAGGGCCTTAAAAATCAGGATCTCATCCACTCGGTTGAGAAACTCGGGCCGAAAATGCCTATCCAGGATGGCATGCATTTCCTGCTCCATCTTTGCGAAATCTTGACTCAGCTCTTTGATGATCTGGCTTCCCAAATTGGATGTCATGATGATGATGGTGTTTTTGAAGTCGACCGTTCGCCCCTTCCCATCGGTCAGTCTTCCGTCATCCAGGATCTGGAGAAGGATGTTGAAAACATCGGAATGGGCCTTCTCTATCTCATCCAGCAGGATGATCGAATACGGCCGCCGCTTGACCGCCTCGGTGAGCTGTCCTCCTTCCTCATAGCCGACATAACCGGGCGGTGCTCCGATCAGGCGGGAAACCGTGTGCTTCTCCATATACTCGGACATATCCAGTCTCACCATTGCCCGTTCGTCATCGAACAAAAACTCGGCCAAAGCCCGGGCCAATTCGGTCTTCCCCACACCGGTAGGACCCAAAAAGAGAAAAGAACCGAGAGGACGCGAGGCATCCTGTATGCCGGCCCTTGCCCGTCTTATGGTATCCGATACGGCACGCAGGGCCTGTTCTTGCCCGATGACCCTTTTCCCGATATTCTCTTCCATCTTGACGAGTTTTTCCACCTCGCCCTCGAGCATTTTGGAAACGGGAATGCCGGTCCACTTGGAAACCACGTGGGCCACATCTTCCTCATCTACCTCTTCCTTCAGCATCTTTTCCTTATCCTGAATCTCCGCCAACTGGTTAGAGAATTTCTCGATCTCTTTTTGCATTGCGATCAACTTGCCGTATCTGATCTCGGCGACCTTTTCCAACTCGCCCCTTCTTTCGGCATTCTGCTCTTCTATCTTCAGACTGTCGACTTGTTCTTTCAGCACATTGATCTTATCGATCAGCTCTTTTTCCTTCTGCCAATGCAACTTGAGCACACTGCTTTTTTCTTTCAATTCCGCCAGTTCTTTATTCAACTTATCCAGTTTTTCCTTAGCACTTTTGTCTTTTTCCTTTTTCAAGGCCTGTTTCTCGATTTCCAATTGAACGATGCGCCGTTCCAACTCATCGATTTCTTCGGGCATGCTGTCGATCTCGATGCGGATGCAGGATGCTGCTTCGTCGATCAAGTCGATGGCTTTATCCGGAAGATAGCGATCGGCGATGTACCGGTTGGAAAGGGTGGCTGCAGCTATAAGGGCTGAATCTTTGATCTCGACACCATGGTGAACTTCATATTTTTCCTTAAGTCCCCGCAATATCGAAATCGTCTCCTCCACCGAAGGTTCGCCCACATAAACCTGCTGGAATCGTCTCTCTAGAGCCGCATCGCGCTCGATATATTTTTTGTACTCGTTCAACGTCGTGGCTCCAACACACCGCAGTTCCCCCCGCGCCAACGGAGGTTTGAGCATGTTGGAAGCATCCACAGCCCCTTCCGATGCTCCTGCGCCTATGATGGTATGAAGCTCATCGATAAACAAAACAATTTCTCCCTCTGCTTCCTTGACTTCCTTCAGCACAGCCTTCAACCTTTCTTCGAATTCCCCGCGGAACTTGGCTCCTGCGATCAGGGATGCTATATCCAGGGCAATCAGCTTTTTGTCCTTCAGCGACTGAGGAACATCACCGTTTGCGATGCGCTGCGCCAATCCTTCCACGATGGCTGTTTTTCCCACTCCGGCCTCACCGATCAACACCGGGTTATTTTTTGTTCGTCTGGAAAGGACCTGGACAACTCGCCGGATTTCATCTTCGCGCCCGATAACCGGATCCAGCTTCCCCTGCTTTGCCAGGGCTGTGATATCCCGTGCGTAACGCTCCAGGACTTGATACTTGCCCTCAGGTTCCGGGTCAGTTACCCGTTGTGATCCCCTGATATCCATCAGAGCTTTCAGTATGGTTTCCTCATCCACCCCATTATTTTTAAGAACGCGGTTGACTTCAGTCGAAGGCTCCTTCAAGAAGGCCAAAAAAAGATGTTCTGTCGATATGTATTCGTCCTTTAGCTTTGCGGCCTCCTTCTCGGCTTTGCTCACGATCTGGCGTAAACGAGAGGAAAGATAAACATCCCCGCCACCCTTGACCTTGGGCAAAACTTCCAGGGCCTTTTCAACCTCGGCCCGGATCTTTGAGGGCCTCACTCCGATCTTGGACAGAACAGCATTCACGACATTTTCCTCCTGGCCCAAAAAAGCCCAAAGGAGATGCTCCGGCTGCAATTCTTGATGATCCGATTCCTGAGCTTTGGACTGAGCCTGTTGAAAGGCTTCCTGTGACTTCAGTGTGAATCGATCCCATTTCATTTTGTTTCTTCTCTCTCTTCTATCAACCTGAATTTTTCATAAGAAAAGCTTCGGCATTTTTTATGAATAATTCATGTTAATAGGATAATAACTTAGATAAGGAAAAAGTTCAATTTCCGTTCTCCCTATGCTTTTTCTCTACGTTTTTCTTTTTTTTATTTTTTCTCTTGACAATTTGGCAAAAATTGATATTTTTTTTCTTGGGAGTATCAGATGGAAGAAATCGAAATCATGAGCTGGCCAACACTGGATGCGATAAAAAAAGCAGCTGAAACAGAGGAAACAGTCGGCGACTCGCGATACGATGATAACTTAGGATTCGAAGAAACTTTTGCGGAAGAAGATATAGAAGAGGACTTGGGTCCTGATGAAGAATCGGAAGAATTTTTATTTTAAAATGCGGTCAATCACTTCTTTTTTCTGACTATTTTATCTTTCAGATCACTGAGTAAATTCAGGGCCTCAAGGGGGGAAAGAGTATCCAGGTCCCATGATTCTATCTCCTGTTTCATCTCCTCTAAAAATTCCCGGTCCAGATCTTCCTGGAACAAAAGGAGCTGGGATTTGTCCCGCTCCGGTGACGAGCCGTAGGCAATCCTGGGGAGGCCGGCATCATCCAATTCCTGTTTTTCAAGGTTAAAAAGGATTTCCTTGGCTCTTTCTATCACGGAACGGGGTATTCCCGCCAAACGCGCCACGTGAATGCCGTAACTTTGATCGGAAGCTCCGGGAACGATTTTCCGCAAAAAAATAATATCTTCTTTCCACTCTTTCACAGAGACATGATAGTTCTTGATCCTCTCCATCGTTAACTCAAGCTCCGTCAACTCATGATAATGGGTTGCAAACAGGGTCTTAGCCTGGACATCTTGTTTGTCATGGAGATACTCGGCCACAGCCCATGCGATACTGAGGCCATCAAATGTGCTCGTTCCCCTTCCGATTTCATCGAGAAGAATCAAGCTGTTATTCGTGGCGTTGTTCAGGATGTTGGCTGTCTCCAGCATTTCCACCATAAACGTCGAATGCCCCACGCTCAAAAAATCCATGGCTCCTATTCGGGTAAATACGCGATCCACAAGCCCGATTTCGGCCTCGCTGGCGGGGACAAAAGACCCCATCTGGGCCAAGATACAGATCAGTGCTACCTGCCTTAGGTATGTGGACTTCCCGCCCATGTTGGGTCCTGTCACGATAAGGATTTGGTTCGCTTCCCTATCCAAGAGTGTGTCATTGGGTATGAAAGGTTCTTCATTCGTCACTTCGATGACAGGATGCCTTCCCTCCACAATTTTTATCCTTTCCTCCTTGCTGACACTCGGCCGTTTATAGCTTCGTTGAGACGCCAACTCGGCCAAACAAGAAAGTACATCCAAAAGTGCGATACAAGAGGCTATTTTTTGAAGCCGCTCCTTTTCTCGAGAAATCTTCTCCCTGACCTCAACGAACAACTGGTATTCCAATTCCCCGATCTTTTGTTCGGCATTCAGAACTTTCTCCTCATACTCTTTGAGTTCGGGTGTGATGAACCGTTCAGAATTGACCAGGGTTTGCTTCCGGAAATAGTCCGGCGGTACCAGGTGCAGATTGGGTTTTGTCACATCTATGTAATAACCAAACACCTTGTTATACCGAATCTTTAGGGATGGAATGCCTGTCTTCTCTCTTTCTTTCCTCTCCATTTGGGTGATGAATGTTTTTCCTG
>DAOVBT010000050.1 GCA_030670375.1 Candidatus Aminicenantota bacterium
TTTTTATTTTTTAAAATGGGAAAAAGGGCACAAAATCCAGTCAGAAATGGCACATGCTTATTCAATATTGCCCATTTTTTGGAATCAAATGGGATTATTTTTATTGAATTTCTCATTTTTCTTAATTGCGACACAGTCTGAAAGTCGGGCGGCGAGGATGGTACTCTTCAAAATACGATAAATGAGTGAAAGGGTATCCTGTCCCCAATTTAAAAAGAGAGGTGTTCGGTTCGGTGGATGATTTCGTCTTGGAGTTCGACACTCAGGTCCACGAAGTAGTCGCTGTAGCCGGCCACTCTCACGATCAAATCCCTGTATTTTTCAGGGTGTTTCTGGGCATCACGTAGAGTATCCGCGCTGACAACGTTGAACTGAACGTGGTGGCCGTCCATCTTGAAATAGGAACGGACAAGATGCGAGAGTTTATCGATCCCTTCTTCGTCTGCCAAAAGATGGGGAGTGAATTTCTGGTTGAGGAGGGTACCTCCTGTGCGCACATGATCCATTTTTGCGACTGATTTCACCACAGCTGTCGGTCCCAATCTATCAGCCCCTTGAACAGGAGAGACACCCTCGGAGAGAGGCTCAGTGGCTTTTCTTCCATCGGCTGTGGCGCCGATGACATTACCAAAATAGACATGAACCGTGGTCGGCAGGAGGTTTATCCGGTAATTTCCTCCCTTGGTGTTGGGTCTCCCGTCCACCACTTCGAAATAGGCTTCAAATATGGACTTCATGATATCATCGGCATAGTCCTCATCGTTTCCGTATTTGGGGGTTTTATTCAAAAACCTCTGACGTAGCGTCTCATCTCCTTCGAAGTTGCTCTTTAGAGCCGTGAGCAGACGGCGCATGCTGACATGTTTTTGGTCATACACATTGTATTTTATCGAAGTCAGGATATCGGTCATGCTCCCAAGGCCCACTCCCTGGATGTAGTTGGTGTTGTAGCGCGCTCCCCCATCATGGTAGTCCTTCCCTGTGGCAATACAGTCATCAATCAAAAGGGAGAGAAAAGGAGTGGGGAGATATTCTGCATACAGTCGCTCTATGATGTTATTGCCCACAACCTTGATATCGACAAAATGCCTCAACTGTTTTTTAAACGCATCGAAGAGATCGTCGTATGTCGAAAATCTTTCCGGGTTTCCTGTCTGAATGCCGATAAGTTTGTCTGTCCGGGGGTCTATTCCATTGTTCAGGGTTATCTCGAACACCTTGGCCATATTGAAATACCCGGTGAGGATATAACTCTCTTTCCCGAAGGCCCCGGCCTCCACGCATCCGCTGGTCCCGCCATTCCGGGCGTCCTCGACCGATTTCCCCTGTCGCACAAGCTCTTGGACGATGGCATCTGTGTTGAAAATCGATGGCTGCCCAAAACCGGTTTTCACAACCTTTAGCGCCCTTCTCAAGAACCGATCCGGGGTTTTTTTGCTTATCTGGACCATTGAACTGGGCTGGAGAATCCTCATCTCCTCCACCACATCCAGGATAAGATAGGAGAGTTCATTCACAGCGTCCGATCCATCCGTCTTGACTCCTCCGGTGTTGATCAGGGCAAAATCAGTATACGTGCCGCTTTCCTGAGCTGTCACTCCGACCTTTGGTGGAGCAGGTTGATTGTTGAATTTTACCCAGAAGGCTTGGAGGATTTCTCGGGTTTTTTCTTCGGAAAGCGTTTTATTCTCCCTTTCTTTCTTGAAAAAAGGATACAGATGTTGGTCCAGCCACCCGGGATTAAATGAATCCCATGTGTTGAATTCGATGATCACACCTAGATGAACAAACCAATAATACTGGAGGGCTTCCCAAAAATTGCGAGGAGCATTGGCAGGCACTCGCGAACACACTTTCGCAATCGTTTCCAGCTCCTTTTTCCTTTTGGGATCTTTTTCCTTTTCGGCCAATTTTTCCGCTTTTTCTGCATGGCGATTGGCATAATGGATAAGCGCATCGGCACAGATATCCATGGCAATCAATTCTTCTCGTTTTTTATAAGCTTCAGGATCATTCAAGAAATCCAGATTGGCCAAACTTTCCTCGATGTCTTTTTTAAAATCGACAAATCCTTTCCGGTAAATTTTGTCATCCAAAACCGTATGCCCGGGCGCCCTTTGCTCCATAAATTCTGTAAAGATTCCAGCCTCATAGGCATCGATCCACTGCTGGGACATCTCGCTAAAGATCCTATCCCTTATGGACTTTCCCCTCCAGAACGGTATGATCTCATTTTTGTACAGTTCTTTGATCTCCTCATCCACAGCAAACGATGTCTTTTTCCGCGTGTCCAGTATCCTCAGATCCTTCAAACTGTGGGCCGTTACTTCGGGATAAGTCGGTGTCGCCTTGGGACTTGGTCCCCGCTCCCCGACGATGAGTTCTCCTTCGTTTATGCATATGGCCTTGTTTTCGAGGATGTGTTTAAAAGCCAACGCTCTCTGCACAGGGGCCGAAACCCTTTGTGCCACATTACTTTTATAAAATTCCGTGACAAGCCGAGCCCTCTCTGAGGAAATGGAGGGTTTTGCTCGTAAGCTCTGTTCCCTCAGTTTTTTTATGCGTTCATTCAATCTTAGCCTCCGATTTTCACATGAAATCCATGGGAAGATAATATATCCTTGATTTCTCCAAGTTTTTTTTCAGATGGAGTTTTGAAATCGACAAGAGGACTTTTTTTGTTCAGCCGCATTAATTTTCCCTCTCCCCCTCGATGAAAAGGAAGAAGGTTGATTTGCCATAATTTATTCAAGGGGAGTAGAAAATCCACCATGCTCTGGATGTTTTCCGGGTCGTCGTTAAGGCCCTTCAGCACCGGCATTCGGATGATCGTGTTGGTGCCTTTTTCGCTAAGTCTTCTCAAGTTTTCAAGAATGAGCGTGTTGGACTCTCCAGTAAAAACTCTGTGCCTGTGTTCATCCATAACCTTAAGGTCATAAAGAATAAGATCTGCTCTCTTGCTGACCTCGTCTAAAATCTCATGTGGCACAAATCCGGAGGTATCGATAGCCGTGTGGATGCTCTTTTCACTTAACTCTTCAAGGAGTGACAGCAAAAAATCTCCCTGAGCAAGCGGTTCCCCTCCAGAAATGGTAACGCCCCCTCCTGATTCATCATAAAATATCCTGTCTTTCTCCACCTCTTTTATGATTTCGGGGACCGCATTATCCCGGCCAACAATGGCCACCGCTTCATAGGCACAAACATCCTCACAAATCCCACAAAGATCGCATTTTTTGGGGTTGATGGAGATAATGGTTCCTTTCTCATTTATCGCCTTCTGGGGACAACGCGGAACACAATCCCAACATTCTTCGGCACACCGTTCAGGACGAAACATGATCTCGCGCTCGAAATTGATTCCTTCAGGATTGTGACACCACTGGCAGCGTAGCGTGCACCCCTTGAAAAAAACAGTCGTCCGTATGCCTGGACCATCGTGGATGGCATAACGTTTGATATCGAATATGGTCCCTTTCACCCGTCTTAATCCTTTTTTTCCGAAGCGGTTTCAGCACGCTTGTAATATTTCTTCAAGAATTTTTCCTGAACTCGGTAAGACCAATGAACATCCCGAATGTAATTCGATGCCTGCTGTTTTTTGCCCTTTTCGATCAGTCTGACCAGCTCCTGGTGTTCGTGGATGGATGTTTGTTCCCACTGCTTCACAAAGCCCTCTTGCCGGGGAAAATCATAGAGGCTTTTCTTGAGTGTATTCACGATTTTCACAAGGTTTTTGTTTTCACAGAGGTTTAGAAAGACATCGTGGAACTTTAGGTTCTTTTGGTAGTACAGGTTAAAATTATTTTGATCGATCGCCTGTTTCATTTCGGCATTCAGCGCATGCATTTTCTGGATCTGAGTGTTTTTTATCTCATCAAAATTTGCTATCAGAGCCGCACTCTCCAGGGCCCCGACAATCTCATAGTAATTTTTGATATCTTGAAGCGTGAGATGGTTGACTATCACGCCTCGCCGTGGAAGAATGGACACGAATCCTTCCATTTCCAGCTGCAAAAGAGCATCCCTCAGAGGAGTTCGGCTGACACCCAACTTTTGGCTCGTTTCGTCCATATTGATTGAAGAACCTGGCAGCAATTCCCCCCTTCCTAGCTGGTCGCGCAGGTATTCATAGACCTGCTCTTTTAATGATTTTAAGTTGAGGATTCCTTTTTCTGCCATCTTCATCCCTTAGTGATATCTAATATATCACATATTAGGTACTTAAGCAATCTAAAAAATATTGGAGTAAGCATCTTACGTGATAAATAGGGCTTTACGACCCGTTCTTCGAGGAAATCTGACGCAGTCAGACAGCGAGGCTGTGTGGACTATGCTTTACTGGACAGTGATAACTGGTTCTCCCAGCAAGTCTTCCTTGACGTTGATGCCGAGGCCTGGAGTAGATGGAACATCCAGCCATCCCTCTTTTCTTGTGAGAGCATCCTCAGCAAGATGCACATCATTGTAGCTGTTGAAGTCCGTGGACGTGAAATAAAACTCCGCCTTTGTGCTTCCGACCAGATGGGCAATGGTGGCTGTTGTGATATCCCCTCCCCAGCTATCTTCGATCGTCATGGCTATACCGAGCGACTGGCATAGGTCTCGCATCTGTTTGGCCTTGGTCAATCCGCCTAATCGCGATATTTTCAGATTGACCACGTCCATGGCTCCAAGGTCATAGGCTCTCATTAGGGACTGGACATCGCGGATCACCTCATCCAGAACCATGGGCTGTGGTGTGTGAGCGCGAACGACAAGGCATTCCTCTAGGGTCGGGCATGGTTGCTCGATGTACACATCTTCCCCCTCCAAGGCATTGACCACTCGGATGGCCTTATGGGGCAACCAACCTGTGTTGGCATCCGCCACAAGGATATCTCCAGACTTGATAATTTCCAATACAGCCTTGGTTCGCTGGATATCCTCATCAGGATCTCCTCCCACTTTGAGCTGGAACCTGCGGTATCCTTCCTCTCGATACTTGGAAACATCGTCGGCCATTTTTTCAGGCGGTCCCTGGGAAATGGCGCGATAAAGAGGAAATTTGTCCATGGCCCGGCCGCCTAACAGGGTGCAGACAGGGGTGCCTGTCGCCTGGCCCAATATGTCCCAGCAGGCAATATCCAGAGGGGATTTTACATAATTATGCCCGAGCAATGCCAGATCCATCAGATGATTGATGAGGTTGAGCTGGCATGGATCTTGGCCGAGTATATGCCTCCCGATCTCCTCCACGCCTGCAGGAACACCATTGGCATAGGCATCCATGTAAGCTGAACCCAAAGGACAGACCTCTGCATAACCCTTTAATCCCTCATCCGTCGTAATCCGAATGATCGTGCTCACAAAAGAGCTGACAGATTGCCCCCGCGACCAGGCATATTCTTGATCCAAAAGTTTATAATCGACCTGGAACACATCGATTTTTGCAATTTTCATCACAAACCTCCTATCATCCCCTGCTCAAATATCCTGAACTATTCATAAAAAATTCCTATCCTTTTTTTACTTCAGCAATATCAGAAAGTTATCCTGACATCACTGAAAATGACAAAAAAACATTTTCAAGAGTACCATTCTTTCGAGTTTATATAAACCTTAATGTTCGCGTTGGCTGGACTGGACTTCTCCACATCGTTCGAACCGATGGAAATCCTTCGAAACATAAAAGTCAGAGACTGGCCAGCCTGTTCAGCTCCTCCCATTCTTCGTCCACTTTTTTCTGAAACTCCTCGAGAACCCAGGCATTTTCTTCCTTGAACAGATGGCGAAATCTCCCTTGGGGCTTGATCCATTCCAAGATAGGTTTTTTCTCTTTGGGCTTGTAATTGACCTTATACTTTCCGTTCTCCACTTCGTAGAGAGGCCAGACACAGCTGTCGACAGCGATCTTCGCCAGTTCAATACCTTTCGACTCCTCGTATTTCCATTCTGTGGGACACAGGCAAAGGACATTCAGAAAGGCAGGACCTTCGATCTCAAATGCCTTCTTGGCCTTGTTGTACAGGTCCTGCCAGCGACTCGGGCATGCCTGGGCCACGTAGGGAACATTATGAGCAGCCAAAATCTTGGTCAGGTCCTTCCGCCACTGCAGTTTCCCGGGGCTTTGTGTTCCTGCCGGAGAGGTTGATGCCGAAGCTCCCAGAGGTGTGGCCGATGACCTCTGTCCGCCCGTGTTAGCGTAGGCATTGTTGTCGTAGCAAAGATAGACAATATCGTGTCCTCTCTCCATGGTTCCTGAAAGGGCCTGGAGGCCGATATCATAGGTTCCTCCATCCCCTGCAGTTCCCAGGAACTTGATTGTCTTGTCTTTGGGGATTTTTCCTTTGCGCTTCAGGGCCTTGTACATGGCTTCTACACCAGCGATAGTCGAAGCCGCATTCTCGAAAGCGCTGTGAATCCAAGTCACATTCCACGCTGTGCGGGGAAAAATGGTTGTGCAAACCTCAAGACATCCTGTGGCGTTGGCAATGATGAGAGGATCTTCGGTCGCACGGAGAACAACTTTGAAGATCAAAGGAATGCCACAGCCCAGACACATGCCGTGGCCTGCCACCAATCTATCTTCCATTTTGGCTAAGTCTTTTAATTTTGCCATTTCACTTCCTCCTATTCCCTCAAGTTCACATAGCTGTAAATCTTTTCAACTTTTCCTGTTCCTGCAATCTTGTCCAGTTCTTCTGCCACCTCTTTAAAATGCTCCACCCTGATGTCTCTTCCTCCCAGACCATAGACATAATTCACCACTTTGGGCCTCTGGTCGTAATCATAAAGAGCATTCCGTATCTCTGTAAAAAGAGGGGCTCCGAAAGCCCCGGGAGACGAACATCGGTCTAAAACAGCAACGGCATTCATATTCTTCAGGGCTTCGGCAATTTTTTTGTCGGGAAAGGGGCGGAAAACTCTTGGCTTTAAAAGCCCGATCCTCTTTCCTTCCTCTCTGAGCTCGTCGATGGCGTCCTTACAGGTTCCAGCCGCAGAACTCATCACAACGATGCATGTTTCGGCATCATCCATCCTGTATTCCTCGAAAAAACCATACGCCCGGCCGAATTTTTCTCCGAATTCTTTTCCGACCTGTTCGATGACTGGAGGCGCGTTCTCAATTCCTTCTATTTGATTCCTCTTATGCTCAAAATAGTAATCCGTGAAATCGATCGGTCCAACCGTAAATTTTCGGCTGGTGTCCAACAATGGATACACCGGCTGGTACTCTCCCACAAATTCTTTGACAATTTGGTCGTCTTCCACTTGAATGACTTCCATGGAATGGCTGATGATGAAACCATCCAGCCCGACAAGTGTAGGAGTTCTGACATCGAGATGCTCGGCAATCCGGAAAGCTTGGATGAAATTATCGTAAGCTTCCTGGCAGTTTTCAGAATAGATCTGGATCCACCCGGCATCCCGTGCTCCCATGGTATCGCTGTGGTCACCATGGATATTGATCGGGGCACTTAATGAACGATTGACTATGGCTGCAATTATGGGAAGACGCAAACCAGCGGCAATATAGAGCATCTCCCACATCAAGGCCAATCCCTGGGAAGCGGTCGCTGTCATAACCCGTCCTCCTGCCGAAGCAGAACCGATGCAAACACTCATGGCACTGTGTTCACTCTCAGGACAGACAAACTCGCCGGTGATCAAACCATCTGCTTTAAATTTTGCGATGGTTTCGACAATCGCTGTGGAGGGAGTGATGGGATAGGCAGCCAGCACATCAGGATCGATCTGCCTGACCGCTTCGGCAATGGTTTGATTGCCATTCAGTGTTTTTAGGGTGCTCATGTTGTCCCTCCTTCTGCCAATTTTATCTCCTCTTTCACCATAACTATCGATTTCTCCTTTGAGGGACATTCTTCGGCGCACATACCGCATCCGGTACAGTAGTCATAGTTGATGCCAATGACCTCTTCGTCCTCCACAAGGATGGCGAAATGAGGACAATACAACCAACAGAAAAAACATTGGATGCAATTGTCCGCGATAAATTCCGGTTTGTGTCCGGAGCGCCACGTCCCGGTCAAGTTTTTTACCGAGTTTCCTGCATCAAGATTGATCGTACCGATCGTCAATTCCTTCCAAGTTTCTTTTTTCATCCTTCTTTAACCTCCTCGACAGCTTTGTCAATGGTTCTCATGTTTTTCTCCACAATCTCTGGACGCAATTTTTTACCTAGGGAAACCTCGATGTTCTTCTTGAACTTATCAAGATCCATAAGTCCCGTAATCTTGACCAGCGCAGAAACCATAGGGACATTGGGAATGGCTTTACCCAATTCATTCTCGGCAATGGTGTAAGCGTCCAAGGAATAAATCTTTTTCCTCTCCAACGATAGCTTTTTCCGAATCAGATCGATGTCGAATTTCGTGTTTATCAGAAAGATAGCGTCCTCTTTCGCACCACTGGTAACATCAACCATGCCGAGCAGAGACGGATCTGTAACAACGACAATATCCGGATAATAGACCTGACTGTGCGAACGGATAGGTTTTTTGCTGATTCTGTTAAATGCCAGGATAGGGGCTCCCCGTTTCTCAGCACCAAATTCAGGAAAAGCCTGGACATAAAGGCCTTCTTCCTTGGAGATAACATCTGCCAGAGTTACTGCAGCTGTCACCACGCCTTGACCTGCCCGGCCATGCCAGCGGATTTCAATAGTTTCTTTATCCATTAATCCTCCTTAATTTCAGATATCCGAATTCACTTATCTTTAATCGTTCAATTTCTGGTTATCTGAAAAAGATTTATTATGATTTGGCTATTCTGTTAACTCTGTTCTTCCCTCCAGCGATTTTTTAATCGTCACTTGATCGGCAAAATCAATATCCGAGCCCACAGGAAGGCCCATGGCCAGCCTGGTCATTTTGACATG
>DAOVBT010000169.1 GCA_030670375.1 Candidatus Aminicenantota bacterium
CCCAAACTCCTTGCTTTTTGAAGCTTTGACCCTGGGGTTTCTCCGGCGATGACATAGCTAGTTTTGCTGCTTACTGAGGAAACAACCTGTCCGCCGAGGTTCTGGATGATTGTGGTTGCTTCTTCTCGTGTAAAATGGGAAAGCTTTCCGGTCAAAACGAATGTCTGACCAGCCAAAAGTTTTTTTCCCTCTTCTGAGCTCTTTCTGTCAGCGAAATTGAGTCCGGCCTGTTTTAATCGGCTGAGGAGCTCGACATTTTCGGGTTGATTGAAGAAAAAAACAACGCTTTCGGCCACCTTTGGCCCCACATCTTGGATAGGAAGTAATTCTTCGTAGCCCGCCCGAGCTAAAGCATCGACGCTCTTGAAATGTGCGGTCAATGCTGGAGCTGTTCTTTCTCCTACAAATCTAATCCCAAGAGCAAAAATCAAACGAGCAACATCTCTGTCTTTGGATTGTTCGATCTCATCCAAAAGATTCTGTGAGCTTTTTGGTCCCATTCTTTCCAGATCTATCAGGTCCTCGATCCGCAGGTTGTATATATCTGGTATGTGCCTCACAAGATTGTTCGACATAAGCTGGCGGACGATCGTTTCCCCCAAGCCTTCGATATTCATCGCCCTCCGCGAAGCATAATGGAGGAGGGACTTTCGCAATTTTGCGGGACACGAGGGATTCGTGCATCGGGAAACCGCTTCTCCCTCTGGATGGAAAGCGGCAGCATGACAGACAGGACATTCTGTGGGGAACACGAATGGGTGCTCCTTTCCCGTTCGTTTCTCTCTCATCACAGAAACCACTCTGGGAATAACATCACCGCTCCGTTGGATCAGAACGGTATCCCCGATCCGGATATCTTTTTTTTTGATTTCATCCTTGTTATGTAGAGTAGAACGGCTGATGATTGTTCCCGAAAGCTTCACGGGTTCTAAAATGGCTACAGGAGTCAAAGCTCCTGTCCTTCCGACCTGAATCAGGATGTCCTTTATTTTTGTTGTAGCCTGTCGGGCAGGAAATTTGAATGAAATGGCCCATCGCGGAAACTTGGCTGTGCTGCCAAGAAGAGTTTGATGCCTAGTCGAGTTCACCTTGATAACGATACCATCCACATCATAATTCAGGTTGTCTCTTTGCTCCTGCCATTCTTGATAAAAAGCCAGGACTTCTTCCATAGAAAAACAGAGCTTCGAGTTGGGATTTGTTTTGAAATGAAATCTTTTCAGAACATCCAAATTTTCAGATTGACTGGGTTTTTCCTTCCCGTCGAGAAAAACGGAATACAGAAACATATCCAAACCTCTTTGGGCAACTTCTTTAGGGTCGAGCAAACGGATCGAACCCGCTGCAGCGTTTCTGGGATTGGCGAATAGTGGTTCTCCCTCCTTTTCCCGTTCCTGGTTGATCCTGTGAAAGGAGGAGAAAGGCAGATAGATTTCCCCTCTGGCCTCGACATCTTGGATTGTGTCGAGAGCAAGGGGTAGGCTTTTGATTGTTTTGACGTTGGCCGTTACATCATCCCCTCGGATGCCGTCTCCCCGAGTTACTGCCTGGAAGAATTTTCCGTTGCGGTAGATTATGGCTATCCCCAGCCCATCGATTTTTAGTTCCGCCTCATACTCGATCTTTTCTGAGTGGATGATTTTTTTGATTCTTCCTTCGAATTCCCTCAATTCCTGCGCATTGTAGCAGTTGTCCAGGCTAAGCATCGGAATGGAGTGTTCGACAGAAGCGAACCCCTCGATGGGCTGTTCGCCAACCCTCTGCGTGGGAGACTCGGGCGTGATCAAATCTGGGAATTCCTGCTCCAGTTTTTCCAGCTCTTTTACCAGGAGATCGAATTCATAGTCGGAAATTTGGGGATCGTTATCCACATAATATTTTTTCTCATGGTATTGAATATCTTGTCTTAGGTTTTTTATCTTTTGGACAGCTTTTTGTTTGAGGAGAGGCTTGTTCATCTTTGTTCGCCTCCTATTTTAAAAAAAACAGAAGGAGAACACAATTTTTGCTTGATTATACGGTTGATTCAGGCTATTGGATGCCCAGTCTCTGTTTGGCTTTTTCGAGAAGCTGTTGGAATCCTTGCAAAACAGCCTGAGTTTCCGCTTCCAATTTTTTAACAGCTTCCTGCTCGGCTTCGATCTGTTTGAGCGTGGATTCCATTTCACTCTTTTCGCCATCCGTAAGGTCTTCTTCGTCTTTCTCTCCGAACTTATTGTTGAAGGCGTTGGTGAGGTCTTCCAGCTTTTTACTTCGCTGCTGGAGTTGCTGGACTTTTTCGTTGTACTGCAGGTCTTTTTTCGAGAAGAAATACAGGCTTTCCGCCATTTGCATGGCTTTTTTGGAATTAGCCTGGGAGAGAAAACTGGCATCCAACAGATACTTCAATGCTTCATCGGTGAAAGAGGCGTTTTTTTCGGCTTTTTTTGCCAGGATGATCCCGATATTGAAGGCAATCCCGCCGCTTTTTTGTTTCATGTAGGCCATTTTATAGTTGGATAACGCATCTTCTGTTTTTCCGTTTTTGTTCAGGGCATTGGCGTAATAATAAATGCTGGCAAAGTCTTTGCCGTTGGTGGCTGCGATTTTTAGTGCTTTTTCCGCATCTTTGTAGGCTTTGCCATCATAAAGGGCTTTTCCCAATTTCTTCAAGTTTGGTATGATCTGAGGACTTTTCAAAATGTTATAAGCAGTGATATAGGCATCCACAGCCCCTTTGTAATTTTTTGTTTTTTCCAAGGCCTGTCCTTGGAGGAAGGATCCTGCTCCTATAAACTGGTTCCAGGTTGCTGCAGGAGCGAGATCGGAATTTTTGTTGGATTTGGCGATTTTAACAATCTGTGCGGCATAATTACTTGCTCTGGGAAGATTTTGCCCTTGGCTCACATACTCGTTTGCCACAAAGGTGAGAACATGGCATTGTTTTAGAGCATCCAATCCACCGAGTTCTATGGCTTTTTCCCCGTATTTGATTGTATCCGAGGCTGTTTTGCCGCTGTATTGAAGGGTGCAGAGTTCTGCGCAAGCAAAATTTTCGTATTGCGCTCCCGGATTATTGGTGATATATTCTTTCAAAAGCTTGGCTTTTGTGATCGGATCCGGCGTTGTCATCGCTTTGATGTAGGTGTCATTGTTTGCGTTTTGTGCGGGCAACAATGAACACAGAAATACAAGAAGGATTAGTGTTGCGATTGTTGTTTTTCTCATTTTCAACCTCTCATAAAATCTGTTGAATAATAGCGATCTTCAATCAGAATGTCAACATAACTTTAAATTCTACATATATAATAGCAAACTATGTGCCAAATTTAAACCAAAAGGATAGGTGCTTGGATTTTTTGGAGACTTTGGTTAGAATGAGGCCATGGGTTCAGGAAAGCTCGGTTTTAAAGAGCAGTTTTCGAAGACTTTAGGAAAAAGTCCTAGACAAGCGGTTTCTCTCCAGGAGTATGCCAATTTCAAAGTCGGAGGACGAGCGGATTATTTTTTTGCTGCATCCTCCCTTCCTGACCTCGTCCAGGCTGTCCATTTAGCCAGACAACACAAAATATCCTATTACATCATTGGGGGCGGGTATAATCTGTTGTTCGACGATGACGGATTTCGTGGTCTGATTATCAAGAACAATGTACAAGGAATTGAAAAAAAAGGAACGGTGAAGATCGAAGTTTTCTCTGGAACGCCCATCCTGGAGTTGGTTCAGTTTTGTGTCGCCAATACCTTGGAAGGATTTGAATTTTTGGCTGGAATCCCAGGGACAGTTGGGGGAGGCGTGTTCGGGAATGCCGGAGCCTTTGACCGGGATATCGGGAGCTTTTTAACAGAAGCTCTCATTTTAGATAAGAGCGGAGAACAGATTCAGGTGGACAGGAATTATTTTGCCTTTGACTACCGCCAAAGCCGATTGCGAACCAACCGGAACCTCCTCCTGAAAGCCACCTTTTTGCTCCAGATGGGTGTCCGGCAAGACATAGAGGAGAGAATTGCAGAGAATTTGGCAAAAAGGGAAAAAAAACATCCTCCCAGGGAAGTGGCATGTGCGGGGAGTTATTTTAAAAATCCGGTGCTCCCTGATGGGAAAAGGGTTCCTGCTGCCTATTTTTTGGATCAAGTGGGCGCAAAAAGCTTGAGCGTTGGAGGAGCGGCTGTTTTTTCTGATCATGCCAACTTCATCATCAACAAACAGGAAGCCATGACCCAGGATATTTTGCGTTTAGCCTTTGAACTCAAAAATCGAGTGAAACAAAAATTCGGAATCGAGCTGGAAGAGGAAGTCATTTACCTTCCAGCAGAGCTTTCAATGCCCTGAATTTTTCCTCTGACATCTTATCTTCTCTTTTTGCTATCTGGAGTGATCGATAGGCTATGGTGGTATAAAGATCACGAAGTTCAGGAAGCTTGTGCAGGGCCTCCAGGTGTTTTGCGATAGATTTTTCATCCCCTCGAACGACAGGACCTGTCAAAGCCGTTCCTGCGTCAAATTTATTTACATTTTGTAAAGTTCCTTGTACCAAAGGCATCAGAACTTGAGAAGCCGTGGAATCGGCCAAACCGGCCTGTGAAAGCAACTCCATGGCAGTATCCAGGAGCGTTGCTAAGAAGTTCGAAGCCATGCTGCAGGCCGTGTGATAGAGTGGCTTATTATGGGCCTTGAGGATGAAATACTTGCTGCCCAGTTGGCGAGTGATTCCTATTGCCATATCCAGAGCTTCCTGTTTGCCTTCGAGGCCGAAAAAAATGTCCTCAAAAACTTTGGGGTCGGGTTTTTTTTGAGGAAAAGACTGGACAGGATGGAGAGATGCAACCAAAGCGCCTCTCTTTTCCAAAGAATTCAGGGATTCTGTGGTGAGAAGTCCGCTGCAGTGAAAAACAAATCTATCTTGCCAGTCCATAGCAGAGTCGGCCAACTCTTCGGCCACCGTTTGAATCGCGTCATCGGGTACGGTTAGGATGACCCAATGGCCATATTGGGCGGCAATTCGGTTATCTTGGGTAAATTTTCCCTGGCCGATGATCTGTTGGCTTTCTTGAGCTGAAGAGAGATTTTTGTCCGAAAAGGCTGATATCCGGTGTCCCTTCCGCAAAAGGGCATAACCCAGGTTGGTGCCTAGTTTTCCCGCCCCTATAATGGCAATGTCACTCATCTGAAGCTCCGAAAATTTCAAGCCAGTGATCCACCTCGAGAGGAGAAAGAGTGATGTCTTCCTTATTCATGGCTTTGGATTCTTTGTAATCTTTTAATGTCGTTTTCAGAAGCTTGTGGAATTCCTTGCAGTCGAGAACTTTAGCCCTGTTTACCCGGGCAAAATCTTTAATCTCCCTGTCAGAACTCACCACATGGAAGTGTCTTAAATCTGTCTGCTTTTCTATGCATTGTTTTATGACGGTGTCAGCGGACTCTTCCAGGTCCGGCCACAGGATGGAAAATTCCTTCCTCCGAAATTTT
>DAOVBT010000110.1 GCA_030670375.1 Candidatus Aminicenantota bacterium
TTGGGAGGAGAAGACTGGTCTCTGTTTTCTAAAGGGGGATTCCAGGTGATTTCGATCCGATCCGGAAACACCGCTGCCGCCACTTCTGTCGGTGGAAGGGGAAGAACCATCGGTTTCAGGGAAACCAACACCGAGAACGGAGAATATCGTTTTTTTTCTTTTACACGAAGACCAAACGTGTATTTCTTGGACAAATAATCCTTCCCGGATAAATCGTAGGAATAAATCATAGATTTTTGAATCTGATCTTCTGTGATCGTCGCAAGAAGCTCGGCCGTCTGCTCAAATTCCTCCACAGGAATTTCCGCTGTTTCTGCCTCTTCGGCTGCTTTCCCTTCGAGAACCCAAATCTCGATTTTTTCGATCACAGACAGAGTGCTGCCATCTTCATAGGCCGTCGGATTTTGCCAAGTCAGGATTATTTGGTCAGCCTTCTGCGTAACACGGACATTCTCAGCCGTTTGCGGAAAACGCACCAGCGGGGGCAGAATATTTCCCTTTTTTCCACAACAGAGGCAGAACAGCACAAGATTGGATGCAAGAAGGACTGAAAAAAATCTTTTCATCAAAGAATGAAGCGACTCAAGTCTTCGTCCTCGACGATATCTTTGAGCTGTTTTTGCACGTATTTTTTATCGATTTTGATTTTCTTTTTTTTCATGTCCGGTGCAGAAAAGGATATCTCTTCCATAACCTTTTCCATCACCGTGTGAAGCCTTCGCGCTCCGATATTTTCCGTGGATTCATTCACCTTTTCGGCAATTTCGGCTATTTCTTCGATGGCATCTTGACCGAATTCGACACGAAGACCTTCCGTCATCATCAAGGCCTCATATTGTTTGATCAACGCATTCTCGGGTTCGATTAAAATTCGGAGAAAATCGCCCTTATCCAGAGAAGTCAATTCCACACGAATCGGAAATCGCCCTTGAAGTTCTGGGATCAGATCCGAAGGCTTAGCTACATTGAAGGCACCGGCTCCGATGAACAGAACATGATCTGTCCGGACCAAACCATACCGGGAGTTCACGGTCGTTCCTTCAATTATCGGCAACAGATCCCTCTGCACTCCTTCGCGACTGACTTCGGGACCGTGGCCTGATTCCCTGCCGGAGATCTTGTCCACTTCGTCCAAGAAAATAATCCCGGAATGCTCCACTCTCTCTACAGCCAGACGGTTTACCTGGTCTGTATCGATCAATCTCTGCTGTTCATCTTCCAGCAAATATTCTCTCGCTTCGGAAACCTTTACTTTTCTTCTCTTGGATTTCCCTCCCATCAACCCCGGAATCATCTCTTGGATGTTGATGCCGATTTCTTCGACCCCGCTACTGGAGAAGATCTCGAACGGAGATGCTGTTTTTTCCCTCGTCTCGATCTCGATCAGCCGGTCATCCAGAACGCCTTGCTTGAATTGTTCCCTCAGTTTTTCCCGGGTTTGCTTGAATCGCTCCATCTCCTCCTGAACCTGATCAGGGGACTGTCTTCTTAACGGAGGAAGCAAGATATCCAGGATTTTTTCTTCCACATTTTTTTCGGCTTTTTCCTCTATCACTTCGATCTGTTCCTGTTTGACCATCTCCACAGAAATCCGGACCAAATCCCTGATCATGGATTCCACATCCCTCCCCACGTATCCAACCTCGGTAAACTTGCTGGCTTCGATCTTGAGAAAAGGCGAGGAGGTGAGCTTGGCCAATCTACGGGATATCTCTGTTTTGCCCACACCGGTCGGGCCTATCATCAGGATATTTTTCGGTGCGATTTCATCGGCAAGCTCAGGTGGGAGTTTTTGGCGGCGGTATCTGTTGCGCAGTGCAATGGCGACGGCCTTTTTGGCCGCTTTTTGCCCGATGATATACTTGTCCAGTTCTGCCACAATTTCTTGTGGTGTCAGTTCTGCCCCATCATATTTCTTGCCTACTTTTTCAAGACTTTCCGGAAGTGCTATAGCCATTTAGAGTTCCTTTACGATGATTTGGTCGTTGGTGTACACGCATATTTCCGCTGCAATATTCATAGCCTCAATGGCTATTTTCTTGGCGACCAGGTCGGTATGTTTAATCAAAGCTCGGGAGGCCGCCAGGGCATAGGCTCCCCCGGAACCGATCGCCAGGATGCCGTCATCCGGTTCCACGACATCCCCGGTCCCGGATAGCAGGAAGGAAAATTCCTTGTCCGCCACGATCAGGAGGGCTTCCAGCCGGCGGAGAGCTTTATCCATCCGCCAATCTTTTGCCAGCTCTATGGCCGCCCGGGAAAGATTGCCATGGTACTCCTCCAATTTTATCTCGAAGCGGGCAAAAAGGGCAAAGGCATCCGAGGTTGCTCCGGAAAAACCGGCCAGAACATTCCCCTTGTAAAGGGTTCGAATTTTACTGGCTTTTTTCTTCAGCACGGTTTGACCGATGGTCACTTGGCCATCCCCGGCAATAGCCACTTTTCCTTTGTGACGCACACATAAAATCGTTGTCGCTTTTATCATCGGATCACCACTCGTTCCTTATATTAATGAATCTACAAAAGAATTTCAATGCGTGATGGGGACGTATTAGCATCTCTATTTCCGTGATACCAAAAGGCTTTATACGGCTTTTAGGAATGGTTTTGCTCCCGTGAAGATTTTTTACGCCATTCCCTCACCGTTCTTCTCGGCGGCTATGAACTGCGCGTGTTAACTCCTTATCTCGACAACCACAGCTTCTGTTCCCGTGTTTGTCTGGATCTTGAATCCTTTAGCCAAGTCGTGCTCAATACAACATCGCCGACAATATGGGGATGTCCCCATATTGTTTCCCTCGAAGAACGGGTCGTAATGGCTAAATCTTCAATGGTCGCTTTAACCATCCCCAAAAGCCCAATTTATCACGGAAATGGAGATGCTTCTTCTTGGGGACGTCCCATTGACCTTTTTTTTATTATGTGTTATTCACATAATCTGAATTATTCATGTACGAGCTTTAAAAAAAGAACGGAGGAAAGCGTGAAAAAACAACACGGTAAAATTTCTCTTTTTATTCTTGTAACTCTTTGTATTTTGTTTACCTTTTCAGAAACATTCTCCCAAACTCTGGACGAAAATATGTTGAAAAATATCAACTACCGGGAGATCGGTCCCACACGCCAGAGCGGGAGATTCGTGGACTTTGCCGTTGTCGAACAGGACCCTTACACCTTTTATGCGGCCACAGCATCGGGCCACCTTTGGAAAACTGTTAACAACGGCATCACATTCGAGCCCCTTTTCGAGAACGAAAAAGTCTTCTCGATAGGAGATGTGGCTGTCGCACCTTCTGATACCAATATTGTCTGGGTCGGCAGCGGAGAAGCCAACAACTCACGGAGTTCCTACTGGGGTGATGGCGTGTACAAATCAACCGACGCAGGGAAAACCTGGAAAAACACGGGCCTTAAAGAATCCCACCACATCGGCCGTATCATGATCCATCCCAAAAACCCGGATGTCGTGTATGTTGCTGCCCTCGGGCATTTGTACTCCATGAATCCCGACCGTGGCCTTTACCTGACAACCGACGGCGGGAAAAACTGGAAAAAGATCCTGGGCCCTGTCGTTCGGGACAGGCACATCGGAGTGGTGGATGTGGTGATGGACCCGACAAATCCCGATATTCTATATGCAGCGACTTACGATAAAGAACGCCTGCCTTGGACCTTCAATCTGGGAGGCCCAGGAAGCAGGATCCACAAAACCACGGATGGCGGAAAAACATGGAAAAAGCTGGGCGGAGGCCTTCCGGGGGGGATGCTGGGACGGATCGGGATCGATGTTTACCTGAGGAATCCGAATATCCTGTACGCCTGCATCGAAAATGCGAACAAAAAAGATATGTCCGACGAAGAGAGATACCAGGAACTGCGTGGAGGGAAATCCAGCCGCGGTATGATCGATGGCGAAGTGTACCGCTCCGACAACGCGGGGGAAACCTGGAAAAAAGTGAACGCGGACGACCAAAACATCGGGGGAGCACCGGGATATTATTACGGTCAAATCCGGATCGATCCCAATGATGACCAGGTCGTTCATGTGTTGAGTGCCTCCTCCTGGGGAACAAAAGATGGAGGCAAAACCTGGGAAAGACGGCCTTTGGGATTCGGCGGGGATGACCACGCTTTGTGGATCGATCCTGAAGATTCCGATCACATCCTCCTGGGTTATGACCACGGATTGGGCATAACCTACGACGGAGGGAAAAACTGGTATCACCCCGATAACATGTCTTTGGCCCAATTTTATGCCGTGGGGTACGACTTCTCCTATCCCTACCGGGTCGCCGGCGGCCTCCAGGACAACGGTTCCAAGATGGGGCCGAGCACTAGCCGGGATGGACGTCTCATCCGGTTCGAGGATTGGGAAAGAGTCGGTGGCGGGGATGGCATGTACAACGAGTTCGACTGGAAAACAAACCGCTACCTGTACAACGAATCCCAGTTTGGCCCACTCCAGCGATGGGATTTGAAAACCGGCGAGAGTAAACGCATCGCTTACAGCAGTCAAAATTCCAAGCTCCGCTGGAACTGGAATTCGCCGATTCTTGTTTCCCCCCATGACAGCGATGTCATCTATCACGCCGGTAATGTCCTTGTGAAATCGACTTTCCGTGGTGAAAACTGGAAGGAGATCAGCCCGGACTTAACCACCAACGACCCGAAAAAACTCACCACCGGCAAGGGCGGGGACGGAAACATCCAGTACTGCACGACCACCACGATCGACGAATCCCCCCTTGCCCAAGGTTTGCTTTGGGTCGGCACGGATGACGGGAATGTATGGATCACAAAGGATGACGGCAAAAACTGGACCAAGTGCAACGACAAAATCACCGGAAACCCGGCCTATTGGGTGAGCCGGGTGGCGGCTTCCCCGAACGATCCCGGCACAGCTTATGTCTCTTACACAGGATACCGGCGGGATGATTTCCGGCCCTTCGTGTACAAAACCACAGATTATGGAGAAACCTGGACATCCATCGCGGCCAATCTACCCGATGAGCCGATCAACGTGATCCGGGAACACCACAAGAATCCTAATCTTCTGTTTGTGGGAACAGAATTTGCCGTGTATGTCTCGATAGATGGCGGAAAAAGTTGGAGCAAAATGAAAAACAATATGCCCACCCAACCTGTCCATGACCTCAAGATCCACCCCAGAGAAAACGACATCATCGTGGCCACACACGGACGCGGGATCTACATCGCAGACATATCCCCACTGGCAGAAATAACGCAAGATGTTCTGGCGAAAGATGCCCATCTTTTCAACGTCGAATCCAAGATACGCTGGGTCAACAACAAAATGAATGAGTACAGTTCTGCGAACTTTAGCGGGCAGAGCGAGCCCATCGGAATCCCTGTCTACTACTATCTGAAGCAGAAGCCCCAAGGGGATGTGAAGATCAAGGTGTACAACGGCAACATGCTGATCAACGAGATCGAAGGCGAGACCGAACCAGGCCTCAACAAGGTCGTTTGGATGATGGACCAGCGACGGGAACGGACAGAAGCGGAAAAAAAGCAGGCAAGCCAGATGAGGGAAAGGATGCGACAATTCGGAGCAAGTGCTAGAAGATTCATGAGGGGAATGGATCCCGATTATATCTCCAGCCTCGCTCCGCTCGGCAATTTCAAAATCGTCCTGACTGTCGATGGAAAAGAATTCACGGAATATACCTCCATCCTCCAGGACCTCTGGTACGACAAATAAAAAATGCTGCGGAATCCATACCCGATAATCATCAATTTTCTTGTGCTGGTATTCTTTTTGCTGGCATTCCTCTCGGCAGAACTCAAAGGTAAATTGATCCTGTTGGGAATAGTGGTCCTTTTATTTGGTCTTCCCTCGATCATCTCATTCGGCAGCGTTGCCTGGATCGTTTATGCTGCAAAAGTTATCTTTGGTCTGGGTTGCTACCTGTTCATACGGAAACAGGGTTTTTTATGAGCGATGATTGATTTGGAGGAAAAAACAGTCAAACCGTCGTTCCCTAGGAATCCCTGGATCGAATTAGCCATAATGGTATTCATTTTTTTTGTTTCAGGATCATTGTTGTGGTGGGGAACTAAAACCCAGAGTGCATTGCTGACTTTCTTGAGCATCCTGTTGGCACTGGGCCTCATCCGTTTGGTCCTGTGGCTGCGCCGAAGCAGTTGGCGCGAATTCGGGCTAAAAAAACCCAAGAGTTGGCTCAAAACAATCCTTCTGGCCATCGGAGGCCTTATCACCGTTTATCTCGTGGTTATTATCAGTATGCCCCTTGTCACTCGACTCACCGGACAACCTGTGGATAAAAGCCCATTCGAAACACTGCGCGGAAACGTCCCGGCCCTCATTATCGGACTTTTTGTTGTCTGGACTTTGGCCGCCTTCGGAGAGGAATTGATCTTCCGTGGCTATCTGATGAATACCTTTGCACGTGTTTTAGGAAACAAGAATGGGGGTTGGATTTTCGCCTGTTTTATCAATTCCATCCTGTTTGGCATCGGTCACACCTACCAAGGCATTTCAGGTGTCATACTCCTTGGGATTGTCGGGCTGCTGTATGCTCTCTTTTATCTGGGAAGCGGCCGGAATCTCTGGGTTCCCATTCTGATTCACGGTCTGTACGACACATCGGCCTTTTTGGTGATTTTTTTCAACCTGGATAAATCATCCGCCTAAAATCGCAAAACTTACCCCATCCAGAAGCCTTTCCTGTGGGAAATCCCCA
>DAOVBT010000287.1 GCA_030670375.1 Candidatus Aminicenantota bacterium
TTCTATGTAATAGCTTCCCCCCCAATCTACACCAATGTCAAGGTTTGACCCCAATCTACACCCCCAATCTATTAGGTAATCAAGTATCCCGTCACCAAATTAAAGATTATTCGTAGCGGAGGGAATCGACAGGATTGCCCCGGGCCGCCCTGATAGTCTGGTAGCTCACCGTGAAAAGGGCGATGAGTAGCGCTATGACCGCAGAGCCCAGAAACATCCAGATGTTGATCCGAATCCGGTAGGCAAAGTTTTGGAGCCACTTGTTCATCGCATAGTAAGCCAAAGGCCAGGCGATCAGGTTGGCCACCAACACACGTTTGACAAAATCCTTGTTCAGCAAAACCAGGATCCCAGAAGTCGTCGCACCCAACACCTTCCGGATGCCGATCTCCTTGGTCCGCTGGCTTGCCGTAAACGAAGCCAGGCCCAAAAGTCCTAGGCACGCGATAAAAACAGCAAGGCAGGCAAAAGCCGTGATCACCTTTCCCGCCTGAATTTCCGCCTTATAGAGCATGTCGAACTGGTCATCGAAAAAAACATATTCAAAAGGCTGGTTATTGGTGAACTCACGCCACTCGTCCTCCAGAAAACCCAGCGTTTTTGGCAGATCACCCGGACGCACCCTAACCGACAGAAGGACGCTCGGACGCGCCCCAGCCAGAATCACAGCCGTCGGACCGATCTTGGTATGGAGGGACTCCATATGAAAATCGTTGATGATGCCGATGATGTCCATCGGCTTTCTTTTCAGTCCGACCAGGACAAGACGTTTTTCCAGCGGATCTTGAATATCGAGCGCCTTGATGGACGCCTCGTTCAAAACAACGGCCGTCGCATCCGTGGAGCGTTCCTTCTCAAAATACCTTCCTGCGATCATCTTGAGTCCGTAGGTTTTGAGCAAGTCATAATCGGCTGTGATGGTGATCAGGGTATTATTCTCCTGGCTGCCCTCCCCTTCCTTTTGGAATACCTTGGCTTCGAGCAACATCTGAGGCAAAGAGTCTGTGAATGCCGCGCTCAGGACACCAGGATTTTGATCGAGCTGATTTTTAAAGGCCAACTGTTGGGATCCGAGCTTTTCGGCACGCTGGATGACCACCACATGCTCTTTGTCAAATCCCAGTTCCTTGTTCCGGATGTAGTGCAATTGGGTGTAGATTACGGCCGTACCGACAAGCAGCACGATCGATGCACAAAACTGGAAAATAACAAGCGCATCCCGGAACTTCCTCCCCCTCATACTCGATTGTATCTTTCCTTTGAGCACAGCCACCGGCCGGAAGGACGCCATCAGGAAAGCAGGGTAGCTGCCGGCTACCGTTCCGATGACAAGAGCCCCGACCAAAAGGACCAAAAGAAAGTGCCAATCGAGGATATGGCTGGAGGAAAATTCCTTCCCGACCAAGGTGTTAAAAACCGGGAGTGCGAGCTCGACAAATATCAACGCCAACAGAAAGGAGAGGAAACTCAGGAAGATGGATTCGGAAAGGAATTGCCTGATGAGCTGCCCCCGGCTGGAACCCACTACCTTGCGAACACCCACCTCATTTGCCCTCTGGGTGGACCTTGCTGTCGTCAGGTTGATGAAATTGATACACGCGACGATCAAAATGAGCACGGCGATGGCGGAAAAGATGATCACGGTGTTGAAACTCCCCTGCGGCTCCAGTTCATTCCCCCACTTCGAGCGGAGGTGGATGTCGCGGAGAGGCTGAGTCATGAACCCGATGAAATTGCCGGATTCCAGGAATTCTTTGTACGGGACCGCCATGATCTTTTCGATAATCGGTGCCATGCATTTTCCTGAGAATTCGGGCAATTTTGATTCCAGTTCATCGATCGATGCATTCTCCCGGAGCAGGATGTAGTTAAACACGGCCGTGTCGTAAAAATCCAGGTCTTTGCTCTTGGGAAGGCTCGAAAACGAGGCCAAAAAATCGAAATGAAAGTGGGAAAACTCCGGCCAGGATTCGGTCACACCATTGACCATGTACAGGGAACCATCTCCCAGCTCCAGCATCTTCCCGATCGGGTCTTCCTGCCCAAAATATTTTGCAGCGGTTTCGGCCGTCATAACGACAGAATTGGGCTGTGCAAGCGCTTCTTCAGGACTCCCCTTGACAAACGGAATGGTCAAAATGTCCAAAAGTTCGGGATCGGCCCACAGGAATTTGTTTTCCTTGTAGCGCTTTTCTCCGAAACGCACAAACACATCCCCACCCCGGCTCTGTCTCGCAAAAATCCTGGCCGCGCTCTGCACTTCCGGAAAATCATCGACCAAAGCTGCCGCAAGAGGGCAGGGCCCCAGGGCCGCATCGAACTGGTTTGTCCCGACATGGAATGTGAATCCCACCCTGTAGATCCGCTCAGCCTTTTCATGGAACCGGTCGTAGCTCAATTCGCTCTGCACAAAGAGCAGGATCAGCAGACAGCTGGCGATTCCGATGGCCAGCCCTGCGATGTTGATCAGGGAGAATCCCTTATGTTTTCGGATGTTCCTTAGGGCAACTGTGATATAATTTCGAAACATCTCACACCTTAATTATCCTGGATTATTCGCAAAAACGGGCGATGCCACTATCAAATACGGCAAATTTGTATCTTGGTTCAAAAGCGGCTACCACAATTTTTTGATCTCGTCGTCGCGCCCAGTCATCTCCCACCGGATCAACGAGAGGGGGATCATGCCGTATGTGTGGAACTCATCGAAAAAGGACTTGAGGTCGAATTTGTCGCCCAACTGTTCGGCACGGTCGGCGATCAACTTCTCGAGATGGACCTTGCCCACGACATAACTCGTGCCGTAGCCGGGCTGCTGCAAATAGAGATCCTCGTCCACCCAGATCGTGTTTCCCTCCTTGGGCATCCAGCCACGTGGCGTCCATTTGACGCCAAAATCGACCGCCTCCTCCAGATTGAACTCGTTGCTGTGCATCTTCAGATCGCCCATGCCCCGGGCACACCGGCAGGCCAGCATGATCCAGATCAGTTCCCGCACTCTCGGTTTTTCATCCATCAGCCCGGCATGCATCGCGATCTCTTCCATCCCAGTCGCTAAACCCTCAGCCCGCGAATCCCAGATGTTGTAAAGGAGAGGGACACGCCGGATCGGACTCGGATGGGGTTCGTGTTCCATCCTGGCCAGGTCGAACCAGTGTGTGCCATGACATCTGAGAGGAAGCGGGTCGTGGTAGTCGACCTGACTAAAAAAATCGCGGAGTCCACCGGACGGGATAAATCCGACGGTTCGCTTTAGCGTGTTGTTCATGTATTCGGGAAGAGTCATCACATTCTCCCGCATGAATCCCATGAAATGTTCCACCGCCTCATCAACCCGGCGCTGGTATTCCTCCCTGTTTTCTGGAGGTTCAAGTTGGGGCAGATGACGATTCCGGTTCTCCTCTAATTTCAGGAAAGCAGTCGAACGCTCCAGCTCCCGATTCATGATAACCAGCTGGTCTTCCCAGGTGTAGGGCCAGAGATGTACGTTTTTCATGTACCAGTTGTAGTTTTCCACACCGATGCCGGAGGTTGCCTTCATGTCTTTTTGTTTCTCTTCCAACCAGCCGCGGAACTCATCCACGGCTTCTTTGGCCTTATTTATGTCTGGCACAAGGTCCGGATGGTCTTCACCAAGACGTTTGGCCATATTCGAAAGGTAAGTGCTTTCCCTTTTTTTCAGCCTGATTCCGAGATAGTAAAGATCTCTAGCATCTTCGACGAGATTCCCTTTGGCCTGTTCGAGAACCTCGGGAATGGCCTTCAGCCGCATCTCGAAATCATTATATTGCTCACCCTTGAGGGGAAAGGTGTACTTCCACAGGCAGAGTGTTCCATACCGCCAAGGCCCTTCGAGGGCCGGCACGTCCGAGGGAGAAGTGTAGTAGACCGAATAAAAGCAGGGATTCCGCGACCAGG
>DAOVBT010000226.1 GCA_030670375.1 Candidatus Aminicenantota bacterium
AAATATTTTACACCATCGAACTTCCCAAAGTCACCATCCAAGGTCCATATGATCGCTTCCAACGCTCTGCCCGTGGCTAAAATGATACTATCTGCCATTGGTATTTTGTGATCGAAGCTGATTTTTGCGGCATCGAGAGCAATTTCTTCGGTCAGGTCCACAACCTTTCCTTGTTTCATCAAGGCAACTGCTTGCAGAGCATCATCTTCTCCACGTTCTCGCAATACAACCTTGAACACCTCATACAGGCATATTGTCGGAACGACTAGTTTATCCAAATCGTGGAGGGGCTTTTCAAAAGAAAATGCTTGGGGACCATCTGCAAGATACTCCAGCCATCCGGAAGAATCCACGATATTCATATTCTATCCTTCTCTCGATCAACTTTCGTGTCGATCCCTTTGAGAAATCCGCGCATTTCGGATATTTTTCTCTCGGGTATCAGCTCGATTCTGTTTTTGTAAAGAATGACCTGGAGTCTCTGTCCCGGTTTAAGTTTTAATGATTCTCTCACTTTTTTGGGAATGACAACCTGAAATTTGGGAGATATCTTGACTGATGACATACGCTTTACCTATCGATCTAATATATGTAATACTATATATTAATCGATAAGCCATGTCAAGAATGACTCCAACTAATAAACGATATCAATAACGAGGATAGCTCACTCGGATAATATTTTGTCCATGATGTTCATAAACCTTTTGTTGCTGATCGGGTGAAAAGCCAGGAGTTCCCCATCATAAATCAGGCTGAAGATCGCATACGGGGAGGGCGCCTCCTGGGCTTGTTTGTGATCTTTTATCTCGACGATATTCGCTTCAATCCCATATCTTTTCTTGATCGTTTCTCTGATCTCACCGATTGACTTCGCAACATACGGACATTGATCGGACCAGAGGATGGTCAGGCCTTTATTGTATTTTGCCAGAGTTTTATCCCAATTCCCCTTGAATTTGGGCGTAGGGGCATCTTTTTTGAATTTTTTCAACAAAAGCTCAAAATCAGGTTCTGCCTTATCCACACCTTCGAATCCCCTTTTCACAAAAATATCCTTCCCGACCATCCAAGCACCCTTCCGTGTGACAACTACGACACCGTGTTTTTTTTCTTTTTTTGCATCTTCTATGCACTCATCGATCATCTTGGATGCAACTCCCTTTTCTCTGTAAGGCTTATAAAAAATGCACAGACAGTGAATGACCATGTACCCGTCTGCTTCGACGGCCCTCCAAGCGTATTCGCCGGGGATGTATTCGATCAACCCGACAGTCCCCTTTTCTTCGGAATACAAAACCTTGTACCGCATGCCTTCGGTTTGTCTTTTTTTGAACCATTCCGCTTTTCGGCGGCAACCCTCATGCTTGATATTTTTTGTCCCACAGAATCCATAGTCAAAAATATTCCCCGCATCCATGTCGACAATCCGCACATCCCTCATTTCTTTCTCCTCTTGTTAATAAGTATCACCACGTTTAAAAAAAATCCAGTTTGGATCTGCTCCTAAATATTTCTGAAATTCTATTATGCGCCATTGAAGATTTGCGAAAATATTTATTCGTGTTTGATCGCATCCACAGGATCAGCCAGAGCAGCCTTCATGATATGGGAACTGATGGTCAAAGTGGTGATAACCACAATGATAACCAAGGGAGCCAGGAATAGAAGGACATCCAGGCTCATTCTGCGGGCAAACGAATCCAGCCACTGTTGGATTCCCCAGTATGTCAAAGGCCAAGCTATCAACAGGGAGATAAAAATCAACACAAGGAAATCCCAGGCTAAAAGTCTCAGGATACTGGGTGTGGTCGCACCAAGGACTTTACGGATCCCGATCTCTTTGGTGCGCTGCAAAGCCAAAAACGCTGACATCCCGAATATCCCCAGTCCGGTGACAAATAGGGCCAAAAGGGCAAAAATCCCGATGACCCTGCCGAAGAGTTCATCCGCCTTATATTGCTGTTTGAAATAATCATCCAGAAAAAAATATTCATAGGGATTTTCCGGGAAAAATTTGGCATACTCCTGTCCGACCAATGCAATGGTTTCTCTGACGTTTTTGGCATTGACCTTTATCGCAAATTTTCCTGTCCACCTCAGGCCGTAGGGTATGAATCTATAGATATGCGGTTCAAATGCTTGTTTAGGGGACTGCTGGTGAAAATCGGATAAAACGCCGATCACAGTATAGAACTCTCCCCAGTAATCCACCTGCTGCCCTAGGGCTGCTTCACTGCTTTCGAATCCCATCCATTGAACAGCGGTCTCATTCAGGAGGAGAGCCATGTTGTCGGCCGGAAACTCCTTCGAGAAGTTGCGTCCGTAAAGGAGCTTGAGCTGGAACACATCCACATAGTCATAATCCACACCCACGATCTGGTAGTTCTTGCCCTTGCCGGGATTTTCACCGGCCCTGTGGATGGCGCCGGCATCCCAGTAGATCTGCCGTCCGGGCACTTCGGTCACCACACAGATTTTCTGGATATCGGATTGTTTGAGAAGTTCCTCCTTAAAAACATCGATTTGTTTTAGAGAAGCCTCATCGATTATTCGGGGTGCATTGACCACAAGAACGTGATCTCTATCAAAACCCAAGTCCTGATTCTTCGTGAAGAAAATCTGTCGGGAAACGGCAAAGGTCCCCGTCAACAGCACAAGGGCCATGATAAACTGGAAAACCACCAGAGCTTTTCTCAGGTTCATTCCTCTGGGGGTTTTTCCTAACAATCCTTTCAAAACTTCGGCCGGTTGAAATGAAGAAATGGCCGCCACAGGATAAAATCCAGACAGGAAAATCCCTCCCAAAAACAGGGCAAACAAGGATATCCAAAATAAAGGTTGTTCCCAGATAACAAAAGCCAATGGCGTGCCGGCGATCCGGCTAAAAACCGGGAGAAAAATTTGGACAAGCACAACGGCCAGAGAGATAGCGAGCAGGTTTATGATAAACGTCTCAAAAAAGAGCTGGGTGATGATATGCCGGCGGGAAGCACCCACAACCTTGCGCAATCCCACTTCCTTGGAACGAGTCAAGGCACGGGCTGTGGAGAGGTTGATGTAATTGATCCAGGCCATGAAAACGATAAAAACAGCCACGATCATCAAAAAATTCACGGAATCCCGGCTGCCGTTGATCTCATACTCCTGCATATAGTGCGAGGTCAAATGAATATCTGTAAGCTTTTGTAATTTCAACTCGATCAAGACCTTGTAGGCACGCATGAGCTCGCCGCAGCTTTTTTCCACAAGGTCGGGCATCTTTTTTTGGAAAGCGGCGGGATCGGTTCCTTCCTTGAATCGGATATAGGTGAAAAATCCCGTGTGGCCCCAGGATTCGAGGACATCTGGGCCAAACAGGGACCGGATATTTTCGTAGGATAGGATGATATCCATTTTGAAATGGGAGTTTGGGGGAACATCTTCAAAAACACCGGCCACCGTGAAATCGGTTTTGCCTCCTACGATGAGAGTTTTCCCGATGGGATCACTTGCACCGAAATATTTTTCGGCCGTTGAACGGGAAATAAACGCCATACTGGCTTTACGGATATCGTTTATAGGATCGCCTGTGAGGAATTTTAGATGAAATATTTGAAAGAAATCGGGTTCTGCAAAATACATCCTTTCTTCTATGAATTTAACATCTCGGTCAGGGAGAGAGACCACGGTTTGGTTCCGGAATATGCGGGCGATGGTTTCCACTTCGGGGAACACACCCCGGATGGTATCTGCCGCCGGCGGACAACAGGAGGCAAACCGTACGGCCGTCCCCTCCTCGCTGATCCGCTCATACCGAAGCCGATAGATACGTTCGCTGTCCTTGTGGAACCGGTCATAACTTCTCTCGAAATTCACATAGTGCAAAATGAGAAGACACGTTGCCATCCCGATCGAAAGCCCGAGGATATTGATGATCGTAAAAAGCTTGGTGTGCGCTAAATTCCTGACCGCGATTTTGAGATAGTGAGCAAAAATCATTTTGTCGAAAATTACCATATCACCGACAAGGTGAAAACTCCAGTATTCAATGAGAAGTACAACATTTTGTTGCAATTTTTTTATCTGTTCGTAGAAAGAATTTTTCGATATAATGGGAAAAAAGAAACTCAAAGAAGGAGAGGAATTGTTATGAAAAAAAACGTATGGAAATTATGGATATTTGTGGCCGTTGTCGCTGTGGCTTTGGTTATGTTTGGCACGGCCTGTGCAACCGGTGACAAAGGACAGGAAAAAACAGCCACACAAGCTGAAGATGCACATACACATGCTGAAGAAGGAGAACATGTCCATGAGCAAGGAGAGACTGAGCACACACATGGTGAAGAGGGCGAGCATGTCCATGGTGAAGAAGGAGAAGAATCGGGAGAGAAATTAGCCCTCACCGACACCTATGATCATGTGCGCAAAGGGGTGCGATTGGTTTTAGCCTTCCATAATGCTTCTTCGTCCTTTATCGGATCTGTCGAAAATATCACGGATAAAACCATAAAATCCGTGCGGGTAGAAGTGCACCTTTCTACCGGAGTGGAATTGGGTCCCACAGAGCGGATGGATCTGGCACCGGGAGAAAAAGCAGGTGTCAAGCTCGAGGCAAAAGGGCATGTCTTCGAATGGTGGAAGGCCCATGCGGAGTCAGG
>DAOVBT010000357.1 GCA_030670375.1 Candidatus Aminicenantota bacterium
CATATTGCTTTTCATCCATAACAACAGCTCCTTTTATTTGTTATGATCCTTGATCAGACGGATGGAGATTCGAGCTCCTTTCATGGCCGCAAAAAGGTCGCAGTGGCCATCCTTCCGGAAGCCCTGGTGATAGGCTCGCTCTCTGGATGAAATTCCCATCTCGATCTTTTGTGACTTTCAAATTTTCAGCCATCCAGACCTGATCGCTTATCCTTATAACCTTGTATGTGTTGCCATCGATATCCATAAGAATTTCCAAACTTTCTTGCTGTGCTATTACAGACGGCCCAGACAGGAGTAAAAGGCTAAAAATAACCGTTGAAAGCGTCTTCATTTACCCTTCCTCATTATATTTACGATATTTGATTACGATGAAGCGACACTCTGTTATCCTATTTTTCATCCTGCCACAAGAATTCCAACCACAAGATGAATTTGGGATCCATTTTGTGTTCCCGCGCACCCTCGAGCATCAATTCGAGGTAGCTTTTAGCAGGTGCGATGGTACATGATTTTCCTGTTGCGCTTACATTGCAGCTTGTACTCTGCCTCCGAAGCCACGCCCATTTTATCCAGAAAGGTTGTCCTTCCGATCTTAATGGTTTTTGCAATGAAGCGTCCCTCATCGATCAGAGATTTTGTCGAAGGCAGTTCGACATCGAGGATAGACTTTATTCGATTCACCGACACGTCATGACAAGTCTATCATACGAAAAAAGATGTGGTCAATCGTTCGTTTTTTTCAGCTTCATCACGATAAATATAACGAAGCACAATCCTCCTGCTACGATTTGAGAAATAATGATCACCCTTTTTTCAGGATCAAAGATCAAACCAAACAGGGCGAACGCAATCCAAACAAATCCCATGATAATCCAGAAAACTTGATTGAACTTCTTGCTCCGAGGGTTGTCATTACTCATGCGATTAATCCTCCTTTAATGCAGGGTGGGGTGGGTCGGCCAGGGTGGGGTGGGAATGATTATTTCTTTTTGGGTTCGAATCCGATACGATCGAAGGGATTGACCACACTGGTGGTGATATTGCGCAAATGAGAATTGATCCGCTTGAGCCAACGCGCATATAAGGCAAGAGCCGCACTATCTCCAGGTTTAATATCCCCGTCTTTTTTCCTAACCAACGCCTCCACGATCTCATCACAGGCATCATTCACCCATGCGAATTTTTTTAAAATTTCGAGGGCGATATTTTCATCACCCTCTTTGAAACATTTATTGGTTAGATTGAAGTTGTCTTCCAATGCTTCCTCGATCCGTACGATCTTCTCCTCGAATTCTCCTCCGTGCAGCTTGCCGGGGTGGTCAAGGGCAAGTTCTACCATGTTCTTGGCATAATCTCCGATACGCTCGATGTCGATGATGATGCTGACTAAGATAAATCCCTGCGGTAAATTTGCCGTCCCCGTGACAGACAAGTGTTTAAACACCATGCGTCGGACCTCACGTTCATAGCTGTTAACCTCTTTATCCGTTTCCTTAAGCTTGAGGTCGATTTCATTTTCTTCTCTTTGTCGCAAGGACTCTTTAGCTTCTATGTACATCGATCGAGTGATATCCAGCATCTTGAAAGATCTCAGATAAGCACGATCGATCAGGGAATCTTTTTTAAAGATCGCAAGCCATTTCTTAAGCATGAAAATCTCTCCTCATCTCAAAATTGAGATTAAAAATATCGGTATGAGAAAAAAGACAACAATTATATATAGAATAGGAATGATTTTTTTCCGCATGGCGATTCCTGAGAATTTCTCAGCCAAGGTAATCGGGATAAACTTAAAAGGCCACAAGACAACTATTCCTGACACATTAAACAACAAATGAGAAAAAGCTACGATAATGGCAGCCAGGTTCCCAGTAACAAGAGCAGCCAAGAAAGCAGTGACGGTGGTCCCTACGTTAGCCCCCAGAGTATAGGGGAATATCTGCACAAGCGTCAATACTCCGGCACCCGCCATCGGAACAGCCAAGGAGGTCGTGATGGAGCTACTCTGGACCATAGCCGTCAACAACAATCCCACAATAAAGGCCCTCAGGGCTGTCTTGAAAAGATACCGATCGAACCAGACCTCGGCTTTTTTAACAACCAAGATTTTTAGAGATTTCACCATCCTGGCAAGAGCCACAAGCAAAAGGATGAGGGATAGAGTTAAGAGAATCCAGGGATAATCCCCGATCAATCCCCTCAAAGCCTCCACAGGTGGCTGGGTCAATGCCTTGACCGGGCTCAAAAATTCTAGGCCGCCGATGTTCTGGAATTTTTCGCCCAAAAATGTAGCGATGCGTCCCAGAAAGTTCGTAAAGTACTGGAGCGGAAACAGGACAACGACCGCCAGAATATTAAAAAAATCATGTACGATGGCCGCTGAAAGAGCTCGTCGAAATTCAAGGTCGCGCCTTATCTGAGTCAAAGATACGAGCAAGTTTGTCACCGATGTGCCGATATTGGCTCCCATGACTATGGGAATCGCGTTGGCCACATTGAGCGCACCGCCGGCAACCAGCCCCACGACAATAGATGTAGTGGAGGAAGAAGACTGGATGATGGAGGTAGTAAGAATCCCGATGAACAAGCCGACCAAAGGATTTGTCGTTGTGGCGATTAGGGTTTCAGCCAATCCCTCGCCGAACATCTTGAGAGAGGTTCCCATAAGTTCGAGACTGAAAAGAAACAGATACAAAAAAAACAAAAGAAAGATAAGATTGAACAGGATGATATGACGCTGATAAAAGTTTTTCAAGGAATTGGCTTGACTATATCACACAAAAAATGATTTCGTCAATAAAAATGACAACTTGGAAGTGGTGTAATAGATGCGGCTTCTGATCAGGGCAAAACGCGACGATTTTCTTCGATCTGCTCAAAATTGCCCATTGCTACAGCCATGCTATGGACTTTGTCCTGGGCGAGAACCCACCGCAGGGCATGTTCAAAAGATGGTTCGGTTTTATCATCGGGAGCATAAGGGCCGCCTGAGCAAGTTTTCATCGCAATCATGCCAACATCCCGTTTTTTTGGCTATATCCATCTCGATTTCCAAGGCCGGCTGGTCCCATTCGCTGAAGCTGCCGGAGTTCATATGGATGTAAGACCCTTTGTGATTGTAGGTGACCATGATCACCTCATAAAACTTTTTCTGATTGGCGGCTTGCATCAGTTCGACTTGGTTAGTGTGGGAAGAGAATCCATATGCCCGTATTTTCCCCTCTTTTTTGGCCGTCTCAAAAAATCCCATGACAGCCTCATGATAGATGACATCTGGATCAGTCGCCCCATGGATCAGCATGATGTCGATG
>DAOVBT010000105.1 GCA_030670375.1 Candidatus Aminicenantota bacterium
CCCTCGAATTCCGTTTGGTCATGAAGCATAATGATCTCCAAAATGAAATTATAATTTATTGAGATGAGGAAGAATTAAAGAGTTCTTAATATTCATTTTGTGATTGGAATATATCCTTCCTGAAAAGGAAAGACTCTCGTATCAGAATATGTTTGTAATTGCTCCTTTATCCTGTTTATTGGTAATAATATTTATATAAATATGACTCTGCTTTATAGCAGATGCCTTATCGATATGTCAAGGAATAACACGCAAAAAAATTCGAATTTATTTATGGGTTTTTCTCATACAAATGGATCCATTTTTCTATGATTGAGGAGAGAGATTTGATCAGGGTTTGGCCGGTGCCATGAATCGGCCGAAGTTCTTCAGCGAGCTCGGTATAACCCTTACGATCTAACCATGATGAGAAGACATCATTATTCGAAAGACTCTGTATCTTGTTCGGGTCGGCTATTTTTAGCAGGTGAAGAAGTTCGCTCAAATTGGAGGCCTTTTTTTTGTCGATATATAATGGAGTCGAGGCCATCCGGAGGACTTCGCTCTTTAAGTGTTTTTTCAGAACAGTGATCATTCGTTGTCCCCCAACATGTATAGGTCTTAGCACGTCCCCCAGCTCTCTGAAGCTGTGCATGTAAAGCCATGTGGAGATGCTATCTTTTTTTCCATAGGCCTCCAGGATCTCTCTCAGTTTTATACCCTGAGGCTTATTTTTTCCGGCTTTTTCTAAGATCTCGATCATCCCCTGTATATTTTTAATTCTATGGAGTACATCTCCTGTTTCATTTTGAACTAAAAAATCCCCTATTCCCGTGTAGTCTTGGATATATTTACGGAGAGTTATAAGGCTGCCGGGGTCCCCTTTGGGAAGGATGAAAGCAGAGTCTTTAAATGCTTCCGTTTCCTTTGTTTTCGAGGCTATGATGATGGGTATTCTCGGGTAGTGGTTTTGGATTAAGTTGATAAGGTCTTTTCCCGCATCGCTATTAAGGTCGTTACCCTTTGGGAAAAAAATATCTGTTATCAGGCATACAACATCATCCCCATGTCCTGAAGAAATGTATTGATGGTCATCGATATCGGATTCTTTTTCCACGCCGAATAAGAAGTTCAATGCTTCCTCATAGGTTCTGACAATCATGACGTCGGCTCTCTGGCCGATGATTCCGTAGAGGATCGGAAAAAATTGTGAGAACCATCTGGGCTCATCATCCACGATCAAAAAAATGTAACGCCTCACATTGGAATAATTGGAGATGTTCAGAAGGTCTTCTGCAGATCTCACAACGGATTGAATGATTTTTTCAGGAGCGCAGTCGGTTTTATTGAAGGCAAATACCAAATCTGCCTTTGCCGTATACGGAAGCTTTTCCTGAGCAACCGAAGGAGGAGAGCAATGGATAAGCTCAGCGGCTGATAGAAGGACAACCACGGCATCCTTGTTTTTTTGTTTGACTGTTGTTGTATCGACTAGGTTTAATGCGACGTCATCTAGTATCAGGACCATAGCCCCGTCAGATTGATAGTTTCCTGCCGAGATGGGATCAGAAAGAATATCTACCGTAACCCAAGGCATGTTTTTTCCAAGCACGTTTTTTGTCTGGCGTATTTGTTCGTCAGCCGAGAATATAATCACATTCTTGATTTTTACGGGGTTGATAATCCTGGGGATGAATGCGAACTCTTGTTTTTGGATGGATTGTTTACGCATTATTCTGAAACCATACAACGTTGATTTTTTGAATCCGCATAAATTATTATTTTTTTTGGAAATTCGCGCACAAACAAGGAGTCTGTATGATTTGATCCACTGAAAAACCACGGATCGATCAAGTCCTGCGCAGGAGCTATGAATCCGTATATGACGTTGTTGCTGATCAAGTTTGTTAAAAAATGTGTTCCCTGAGTCCCATACATACGTGTTTCCAGTCTTTTTTGTTCTTCGTCGTAACCACCCTGCAGCATGTATAAAAAATGGCTTCCGTATAATCCTCCAGAAAGACTGCTGTTCTCGGGGAGAGGCTCAGATCTTCCGGCAATATCCACCCCGTATTCAAAAATGGCGACAGCCCTATCCACAAGCCGGTAATCCACTTGAATTCCCCAATTTCTGTTCGTGCTCCCCAATCTTCCCGGCACGATCATCATGTACTTTTCATTTTGTTCACGCATTTTTGTATTGAAATCGGCGATATTTCTAACAACTTTATCATGCATGCTTTGGGTATAGATGAACGGGGAGACCACGAGCGCATATTTTATTCCTTTTTTAATGCCATGCCCTTGAAGGCTGCTGATAGAAAGGTACGTGTGGCCGGTACGCTCTGGCATTTTGATGGTTTCGAAGCGCAATGTCGGCAAATAGGTCAACTGAACGACGTGAAAGCGGCCGACTTCCTCTTCTTTTCGTTTAAAATCGATGTTAAACACGAATTCTATTTGAAAATGGGATGTAACTCTTTTTGAGATCATTTCCATTATTTTGATAAGACCCGTTTTGAAGCCGAAATGGTTATTCTGGACCAGTTCCTTGATTGTGATCATATTGTTATGGATGCCAAGCAATTTGACCTTATCGTGGTTGGCAAATCGGACATGGAGTGTCTTCATGGTTTCCATTTCATCACCTTGAAGACCTTTGTTTTTTGTCATATCCAAAGCATAAAAGTACTGTTGTCCCTGTCCGACACTCAAGAACCTTTGGGGGATCGGATTCTTGATCGTGACCATCGAGATGACCGGAAAATCGTCCAAAACCGTTGCGTAACCATGGCCAAAAGCGATCCGGGCAAAGCCCTCATCGGGATTCTGTGTCTTTAATGCATAAGGAAAAAAAGAATTCGCAACTCCTGAAATATAGGGGTAGTAAAAAGGGCCTGCCAATGTATCGTCAAAAATTCCAGGGATGGGATTGATGACGATGGCCATTTTTTCTTCGCTTTCTGGAGGTTGTTTAAGGATAAAATCTGCATAGATATGACAAATGGCCTGTTTCAGCTGTTCCAGCCGAACGGAAAAATCAGAGTGGTTGTTGGGCAGCATGAAAGAAGTGTTCTCTCCCGCATGGATTGGGCCGACTCCCCTAGGAGATAAGCCTCCCTCGTCAGTTGCCGATGACCGGACGCTGATGGGGATGTTTCCCAATTCCTTTAAAATTGATGTGAAGATAATAAAATTTTTTTCGTCCAGCTTTCCTCCGTTGTCGACAAAGCTATCAAAATAGGTTGTTGCGAGAATTCGGGTCCTTAATCTGTGGGTGTGCGGAATGGGACTTTCGTTGATTTTGACCAGCCCGGTGCCTTTCCCTCCAAGAGATCCTTTACCGTAGATTTTGACCTCTCCGGTTTTTTCAAAGATTTTTTCGCTCATCCTGCAAAACAAATTATATCAAATTTATGTGTGCTCTCTCCACCCGCATCTATTCATTTGACATTGGGAGGCCTCAATGGTTAAGCTTAGTAATCAATAAAGTGGAGTAGTGGAGCGACTTGAACCTTATTTCAGGAGAATAGAATGGCGTTGAGTAAAAAAGACTTCGAAGGAAAAAAGCCCAACAGCGATCACTTCACCATGGCGGATTTTCAGGATTTCGAGAGTGATGACCTGTTTGAAGTCGCAGAATATTTTTACGAAGTTGTCGCAGATACCTTCAGAAAAAAGTACATGGTCTACGGCCAACCCATGATGAGTAGCCCAAAAACGGAATTCGAGGTATTCGATTGGAACAGGAATATAATCAGGAAATTCCTGAATTTTTGTTCCTACAACTATTTGGGATTCAGTTATCACCCTGAGGTGATTAACGCCGTGCAGGAGGCAATCGCAGAATTTGGGACAGGTGCAGTTTCTGCACCGCTGTTGAGCGGCTATTCGGGGATAGTAAGGAAGCTCGAGGAGGAAATCGCCAGCCTCAAAGGCAAGGAAATGGCCGTCGTTTTCCCCACCGGATACGGAACTAACGTGGGAATCCTCTCGGCACTCCTGCGACCAGGGGATGTTGCCGTGATGGATATTCTTTCTCACGCATCTATTTATGACGGCGTCCAGCTTGCCGGGGCAGACATCAAAGTGTTTGCCCATAACAATCCCAGTCATCTGGAAAAGGTCCTCAAAAATTTGAACACAAAACGCGTGATTGTCTGTGTTGAAGGTATATACAGCATGGATGGAGACCTCGCAAACCTGCCCGAATTGATACCCATATGCAAAAGATACGGAGCCAAGATCCTGGTGGATGAAGCCCATGCCACATTGATTTTTGGAAAAAAAGGCGGGGGAGTGGCCGAGCACTTTGGACTCGAGGATGAGGTGGATATCGCGATCGGTACATTCAGCAAATCCTTCGGGGCGATCGGAGGATTTGCTGCAGGTAAGGAAAAAATCATGACCTATCTCCGGTTGTATGCCCGCGCTTATGTTTTTTCCTGTGCCATGGCACCACACACGGCAGCTGGAATTCTCAAGGTGTTGGAGATCTACAATAAAGACAAATTACTGCGAGATCAATTGTGGAAAAACGTGTTTTATATGCATGAAAAACTTCGTGAAGCCGGCCTGGATATCGGAAGCACCAAGTCTCAAGTCATCCCTGTCATGGCTGGAAACGATCTGAGGCTGCGGGAGATCAGCAAGAGGATTCAGGAAAAGGGACTTTACACGGGGGTTGTCACCTACCCGGCTGTATCCAAGAACAAGACCCGCCTCCGACTCTCCGTCTCTGCCAAGCACACCAAGGAACAGATGGACGAATGCGTCCGCATCATTAGTGAAGTTTATCAGAGCCTTCAATAGGATTAACGGTAGAGGGATCGCGTTTGGCTTTCCATTTGCTCGTCTTCATGGCTGTATCTGCTTCAGTTTTTAAGCTTCCTTGGATCGAGTTGCCTTTTACCTTCCCACTAAACAACATTCTCACCGATTGTCCTTCGAGCGTTCTTCCGACGGTGAATTGCAATTTGTCTCCTACTAATTCTCCGCGCTCGATCGATAATCCAGAGCCGTTCACGTACAGAGTTCCTTTAATTTTTTGAAATTGTTGCTCGAGATCGAGCGTGTACTGGTCTTTTTCCGATCCTGTCGGCGAAGTCCACTTCCAAGTTCCTGATACGTTAGCAGGAACGATCCAGAAATAGACGCTGTGTGTTCTTCGTTCCAGTTTTACCTCTGTGAATTTGTCCGCTTTCCACTCCTTCATGCTAAAATCGTGCGATACGACTCTGGTTCCGGGCTTCAGCACGCACAATATTTTTGGCCGCAGTTCAAGATTGACGGTTTGGAGCAGATAAAGAGTCACAACAGTCGCCTTGCTGAAGTCGGCCTCGAAAAGGTCCTGTTGCGAAAATTCCACTCTATCCATCACGCCTGCCTTGGCCGCATTATTTTCGCTTTCCTCGATGCGTAAAGGATCGATGTCGATGCCAACGCCACGGCATCCCGTTTCTTTGACAGCCGTGATGACGATACGTCCGTCTCCACAGCCCAGGTCGTAGAGGACATCATTCTTGCCCACATTTGCCATCTTGAGCATCTCATTAACAACCTCATACGGCGTCGGTACATAGGGCACATCGAACTGATAGTCCCATAAAAATTGAGGTTCCTGTGAAAATCCCTCGTAAGGGAAGATTAATATCAAAACAAATAGGGATATGATTACATTTTTTTTCATTCCGGTTTCGACAATTATAGCACATAATAAATCAAGGCTAAAAAAACTTATGAGGAATGTTGTCCTTTAATAAGGACATATAGGATAGGAATGTATAACAACAAGACAGAGAGGCATAAAAATTCTTGAGCTTTCAGATTGGCATGTTTATTGCAAAAAAATGATTTACAGAATCAGTAATGAAGGAAAACAATACAAAAAAATTGAGGAGGAAAAAATGAGTAAATACATTTTGCTTTTTAATGTCCTATTTGTTTTCTTGTTCCTTGTCTTTTGTTCGTCTCCTGTTTCTGCTGCGATGCAGTCAGAAAAGTTCTCCGATGGGTCGATGTATGTGACCGCTCAAATAGGGCTTAAATCTTATGTCGCCACTGCCGAACCCTTCGAATCTTTCCCCTTTCCTATCGGCGGGAGTTTTGAATTAATGATATCGGATAATCTAGGATTAAGCACGACGATCATGTACGACAAATGGTGTGATTACCTGGGGTGTTTTTGCGGGAAGTTCACTTTTCGCGTCATCAAGCCGTCATTAGGTCTTGCCTATCACTTTGATATTCGCGATATAGAAGGCATGAACCTTTTTGCCGGGGCAAATCTTGGTTATAGCCTCCTTTCCGTCAGCAATGAATTGGGAAACGATTACTGGGGCGATTTAAAGAGCGAACCTCACATCGAACCTTTTTTGGGGACACACCTCTATTTTTGGGAGAATCTCTCAGGCTTTTTTAGCAGATTTCTGGTAACTTTGAAAGTCTCTTGGTCTGTTACCGGTGATTTCTCCGGCGTAAACGGGACTATAGGTTTAACCTATAAGATCGATTAAAGAACAGAGCCGGGTCTTTACTCGTACCGCAAGCATTCGACCGGATTTTGCATGGCTGCTTTTAGGGAGAGGTAAAAGGTGGTCAAAACGGCTATGAAAATGGAAGCAACCCAAGCCAGGACAAAATAGTGGAAGTCAGGCCAAAAATTCCCAGGCAAGCAAGCAGTATGCTCACTACAGATGCATATTGAATGATCGCACTAAGTTTACGCAGGCAATCAGAAGAATGGCCAAGGCAATCGCGGAGAGAAGGTATGAGGTCGATAATCCGGCTGTTCCTGCAACGCGTGTATCAAGATGCATGTCCTCGACCTGATCTCTCCTCAATGCTTTCAATCACATTCCTTAACTCTCATGTTTGTCTTATGAGCAAAAATTGTACCAAAATTTCTTAAGGGATTT
>DAOVBT010000010.1 GCA_030670375.1 Candidatus Aminicenantota bacterium
AATAAAAATAATCCCATTTGATTCCAAAAAATGGGCAATATTGAATAAGCATGTGCCATTTCTGACTGGATTTTGTGCCCTTTTTCCCATTTTAAAAAATAAAAATAATTATGACACAGTCTGTCCGTCAGATTCCCTCTAAGAGCGGTTCGCGAAGGCTAAATCTTCAATGGTCGCTTCAACCATCCCCAAAAGCCCAATTTATCACGGAAACAAAGATGCTTACTTCGGCATAGAAAGAGTTGCCAGTCCCCGGTTTTTTCTATAGAATAATCGAGGTCATTCCATTGCACCATTCTTTTTGCCGATGAAAGAAATAAAAGATTTTTATCAATTGGAAAAGGATATCGCTGCTTTAAAGGCGGAGATAGACAAGATCCAGGAATCCGACGATCAGGACAAAAGGAAGAAGATCGAGGACCTGAGAGCAAAAATCAAGGACGAATGGACCCAGATAGGCGCCAATCTCTCCCCTGTTCATATCGTACAGATCGCCCGCCATCCGAAAAGACCCTACACGTTGGACTATCTGGAATCCCTGACAACCGATTTTACTGAGCTTCATGGGGATCGCCGGGCAGGTGATGATCCTGCTCTCATCGCTGGTTTTGGGTTTTACCATGGGCGCACAGCCGCGTTCATCGGTCATCAGAAGGGACGGACCACAAGACAGAGATTGGCACGGAACTTCGGACAACCCAACCCGGAGGGATATCGAAAAGCCTTGAGGGTGATGAAGCTGGCAGAAAAGTTCGGCTTTCCTGTTATCACCCTTATCGATACGCCTGGAGCTAATCCAGGAATTCAGGCAGAGGAAAAAGGACAGGCCGAGGCTATCGCCTATAACCTCAAAGAAATTGCAAAGCTCCGTGTTCCGGTGATCAATGTTGTGATCGGAGAGGGGGGAAGCGGAGGTGCCCTGGCTATCGGGGTAGGGGATGCGATTTTAATGCTTGAGCACTCCTTCTACTCGGTGATTTCGACGGAGGGTTGTGCAGCCATTCTCTGGAAGGATCAGAGTGCGGTGGACTTGGCCGCCGAGAACTTAAGGTTTTTGTCCAAAGATTTGATGGAATTTGGTGTCGTCGATACGGTCATTCCCGAACCACCGGGAGGTGCCCATGTGGACTATGAGCTAACGTACAAGAATGTAGATAAATACCTGCACACAACGCTCAAGAAGCTGGAAAAGAAAACGCCGGAAGAAAGAATACAGGAGCGTTACCAGAAATTCCGGAAAATCGGGGTTTTTACCGAAAAATGAGCCCACAAAAACAATTTGCCTCAATCAAGGGGACAAAAGATATCCTTCCGCAGGAAGCCAGAAAGTGGCAGAGAGTGGAAGCTGAGGCCAAAGGGATATTCGAGCTGTACGGATACCGGGAAATCAGGACGCCCGTTTTCGAGGCCACCGAACTCTTCGAGAAAGGGACCGGCCAGACGTCAGATATCGTGACCAAGGAGATGTATACGTTTGTGGACAAAGGAGGTCGTTCCCTGACACTTCGTCCCGAGTACACCCCTTCCATCGTGCGATCGATCATCGAGAACAGGCTTCACCTGCAACCTCAACCGTTGCGTTTCTACTTTATCGGTCCGATGTTTCGGTATGACAAGCCTCAAAAAGGCCGTTTCCGCCAGTTCCATCAGATCGACATTGAAGTTTTTGGAGAGGGAGATCCAGCCATCGATGCCGAAATCGTGGAAATGGCGGATTTTCTTTGCGGCAGCCTCGGTGTGACGGATAGAGAAATTCTCGTGAACTCAGTGGGCTGTCGTGAATGCCGCCCCGCCTATCATGAGGATTTGAAAGCCTCTGCCGAAAGCCAGAGAGACAAACTTTGTTCCGATTGTAAGCGAAAGATCACAACAAATCCGTTGAGGATTTTTGATTGCAAGATCGAGGCCTGCCGGGAGATTGCTCATGAATTCCCGAAAATCACGGATTATCTCTGTCCAGAATGTGGCGAACATTTCCTCAAATTTCGCTCCTATCTGGAATCGTACGGTATAAAATACCGTGTGGAGCCGCTTTTGGTAAGAGGTTTGGATTATTACACCAAAACCACGTTCGAGATCATCTCGTCGAAACTGGGAGCACAGGACTCAATCCTGGGGGGCGGAAGATACGATAACATGATGAAGGATTTTGGAGGGCCGGATATCTGCGGAACTGGATTTGCTGTGGGATTGGAACGTCTTCTTTCGCTGGTTCCCTCTGGGGAGAAACCGGATTTTTTTGTTTATGTAGTGACTATGGGAGAGAAGGCCAAAAAGACCGGGATGGGGCTGGCGCGTGCCATTCGGAGAACCGGCGTGGAGTGTCTGATAGAATACAAAGACCGCAGTCTCCGCAACCAGATGAGTCGGGCGGACAAACTAGGAGCAACCTGGGTGTTGATTATAGGCGAAGATGAAGTCAAGAAAAAGAAATTCCAGCTGAAAAAAATGGAGTCGGGGGAACAAATAACATGCACCCGGAAGGAAATGCTCAAAATTTTTTCGGAGACGGTGTAATGGAATTCGATTATCTGTCCGATTGGAAAAGGACAAACTATTGCGGAGACCTCCGCATCGATGATGTCGGTCAAGAAGTCACGCTTTTCGGATGGGTCCATAAACACAGAGACATGGGAAAACTTGTGTTTATCGACCTGAGAGACAGGCAGGGAGTGATCCAGGTTGTGGTGGGATCCGAGAATCAGGGGCGTCTTGAAAAAGCCAAAAAGCTCCGGATGGAATATGTTTTGGGCATTAAAGGAATAGTCGAAACACGTGAGGACAATTTGCGCAATCCCCAATTGTCGACCGGAGATGTCGAAGTCCGGGCCAAAGAGTTGAAAATCTTGAATGTGTCAGCGGTTCCCCCGTTTGTTGTGTCGGACCCGCCGCAAGCGACCGAAGAATTGCGGTTCAAACATAGGTATATGGATTTAAGGCGTCCCTCCATGCAGAGGAATTTCAAGCTCCGCCATCAGGCAGCCCTTTCCATCCGTAATTTTATGAGTCAAAATGGATTTTATGAGATAGAAACGCCGTTTTTGACGAAATCGACTCCCGAAGGGGCCAGGGATTACCTGGTACCCAGTCGCATATACAAGGGAAGATTTTTTGCCCTTCCCCAGTCTCCCCAAATCTTCAAACAGTTGTTGATGATTTCCGGGTTTGATCGATACTTCCAGGTCGTGCGCTGTTTCCGGGATGAGGATTTGCGCGCCGAGCGACAGCCCGAATTCACACAGATCGACATCGAGATGAGCTTTGTTTCCGAACAGGATGTGTTCGACTTGGTGGAAGCCATGCTGGCGTCGACTTTCGCACTGATTGATGTGAAGGTCAAACGCCCTTTTCCCCGGTTCACTTACCAGGAAAGCATGGCCAAATACGGGACAGACAAACCGGATCTGCGCTTTGGGATGGAGATTGAAGACCTGACTGAGATCGGCTCATCGTTGGACTCCCAGGTTATCCAAGGGGCGCTTGCCTCAGGGGGAGCTCTGAAAGCCCTTCTGGTGCCTCAAGGGGCCGGCTTGTCCCGCAGTCAACTGGACAAACTCGGCCAAAAAGCCAGAGACCTGGGTGGAAAGGGGATCGTCTGGATAAAAAAACAGCAGGAATTCAAATCCAGCTTAAAACTCGAAGAAAGTAACTTCAATACCATCTGGGAAAAACTGGGGGGCTCTGAACATGATCTGGTCCTCCTGGTGGCCGACGAAACAGAAACGGCTCTCAAGGTTTTGGGCGAGTTGCGCCTGGACCTGTTTTCCGAAGAGGCCAAAAAATCAGGGGGTTACAAGTTTGCCTGGGTTACGGATTTTCCTCTCTTCGAGTGGGAAGAGGATGAAAAACGGTTGTTTTCTATGCACCATCCCTTCACCTCTCCGCAGGATGAAGATTTGATACTCCTGGAAGAAAAGCCCCTTCAGGTCAAGGCCAGAGCTTATGATGTGGTACTCAACGGAGTTGAAATCGGTGGCGGTTCGATCCGAATCCATGATCTCGGGGTGCAAGAGCGGATTTTCCGGATTCTTGGCCTGAAGGAGGAAGAGATCGAGACGAAATTCGGATTTTTCTTGGAGGCCCTGCGTTTTGGTGCCCCTCCTCATGGAGGAATTGCCCTCGGGTTTGATCGCATCATGATGCTTTTGGCCGACGAAGGCTCCATCAGGGATGTCATCCCGTTCCCCAAAACCACCAGCTCGTTGTGTTTGCTGACTGGTTCACCCTCGGATGTTTCGGAAAAACAACTTCAGGAGCTAGGGCTTCAGAGAAAAAAGGAACTAAATCTTAAACACGATCGATGAAAGAAAGTATAGATCTGTGTTTATTTTTTTGCGGGCCAACTATGTGTTACCCGCTCCCGATGAAAAGGCAAAACGGAAGTTATGTCCGGACGGTACATTCCGGCTGAAGTGGGACAGCACAAGGAAATAAGTGCGCGGGTTGAGCTGGATTCAGAGATACTCCTTTTTCCCCCTTTTATCCAGGTGTTTCACGATCTGTTTGACCTTTTGGTCACAATCCTTCCGGCATACCAGAAGAGCATCTTCTGTGTCGACGATGATCAGATCTTCCACGCCCACAAGAGCGGTGATTTTGCCGGGATTATGCACCAGACAATTGGTCGAATCCAAAAGCATGCCATCGCCACGAAGGGCATTCCCTCGATCGTCCTTAGCCCATAAATCGGAAAGAGAAGACCAAGCTCCCACGTCCGACCAGCCGAAATCTCCCCGGCACATCCAGACAGGCTGGACTCTCTCCATCAGGGCGTAATCGATCGATACAGAAGGGATGTCGTCGAACACCGAGATCAGGAGAGATTCCTGCTTTGCCTCGAGGGCTTTGACTATTTTTTTCCAGAACGGAAACAATTCAGGGGCGTATTGTTCCAGTTTAATCGGGAAGGTTTTGGCTTGCCATAGGAACATCCCGGAGTTCCAGAAGTAGTTTCCTGCGTCCAGGAATTCCTTGGCTTGCTCTAAGCCGGGTTTTTCCTTGAATTTTTCGACGGAAAAGAAGGTTTCTCCAGAAAGTTCGGTTGAATCTTGCGGTGAGAACTGGATGTATCCGTATCCTGTGGAAGGAGAGGAAGGCGGAATCCCGAAGGTGACTATAGGGGTGCCTTCGAGGGCAGCTTGGCCTGCAGCCTCTAACTTCTTTAAAAATCGTGCGGCATCCTTTATCAGGTGATCGGCGGGCAGAGCGATCACGACTGCTTCAGGATTTTGGAGATAGATGACGGCTGTGGCCAGCATCAATGATGGCGCGGTGTTTTTTCCCTTCGGTTCGACAAGAAGATTCTCATCTGGAATTTGGGGCAAAAGTTTTGTGATCGTTTTCGTCTGAGAGCGGTTGGCTATGGTATAGATTTGCGAGGGAGAAATGAGGGGCAATAGGCGATGGGCGGTTTCCTCGATCATTGTTCTGTCACTGATGATCGGAAGGAATTGCTTGGGTTTTTGTTTTCGACTCAAGGGCCAGAAACGGGTCCCGACCCCACCTGCCATGATCACGGCCCGAATATCCATTTATTCCTCTCCATTCTGAATTACATAACAAAAGAAAAAGCGATGGCTGCGATGCCGGCCAAAAAACAGTAATAGGAAAAAGCATAAAATTTTCCCCTGTTGATGACAGAAACAAGCACAGCCAGAGCGATATAACCGACAATGGCTGATACCACAACCCCGGTGATAATGATCGGCCAGGGTTGAGATCCGGGATCGATCTTTCCGAACTGAAAAACAGCGGCTCCGCAAATGGCCGGGATCGAGAGAAGGAAGGAAAATCGTGCAGCATCCTCCCTTTTCCAACCCAGGAACATGGCTCCTCCGATGGTCAAACCCGAGCGGGAGAATCCCGGAACAATGGCTGCTCCCTGAAGAAGGCCTATGATGAAAGGGTGCAGCAGGAGGTTTTTTTGTCTTATCCTTGCCCATTTTGTCAAAAAGAGATAACAACCGGTGAAAATCAGGGCCAGACCGACTGTTCGAAGAGAGGCAAACAGGGATTCGAAAAAATCACTGAAAAAGTATCCAATAAGAGCGGTGGGAATGGAAGCCACAGCAAGGGCGAAAATCCGCTTGACTCTTGGATCGCTGTGATGCCTTTGAGGATTCCTCACAAAGAGCCAGAATCCTTTAAACAACTGGAGAAGTTCGCGTCGAAGAAACACAAAAAGAGAAAAAAGAGTGCCCACATGGAGCATCACATCCGCAAATATCTGTGGTTCTTTCAGTCCGAACAGGTTTTGGAAGAGCACAAGATGCCCCGAGCTGCTGACGGGAAAAAATTCTGTCAGACCCTGGATAATTCCTAAAAAAATAATCGTGATAAGATTCAAGTATTTTCCAACCTTTGGATGGCACGCTCTACTGCTTTTTCCATTTCTTTCCGGATAGCCTGCAGGGCCTGCTCTGTATCCGCCTCGAACCGCAGAACAAGGACCTCCTGCGTGTTGGAGGCCCGAACAAGTCCCCATCCGTTCGGGAATTGGGCTCTGACTCCGTCGATATCCACGATGGGGTATTTTTTTGCCAGATCTTTTTTCACTTTCTCGACGATTTTAAACTTGACGGCATCCGATGCGTAAACCCTGATTTCGGGTGTGTGAAAGGTTTTGGGAAGATCGGTAAGCATCGCAGAGAGTTTTTGTTCTGAGCGGGAAAGAATCTCCAAGAGCCTGGCCGAGGAATAGATGGCGTCATCAAACCCAAAAAACCTGTCGGCAAAAAAAATGTGCCCGCTCATCTCTCCCGCAATTAGAGCTTTTTCTTGTTTGATCTTTTTCTTGATGAAGGAGTGTCCGGTTTTCCACATAATGGGTCGGCCTCCCAGCCTCTCGATTTCTTCGTACAGGAGTTTGGAAGCCTTGACCTCACTGATGACCGGAGCTCCGGGATGGGAAGGGAGGACATCCCGAGCGAACAGGATCATGAGATGATCACCCCAGATGATATTTCCCTTATCGTCGATAACCCCGATGCGGTCGGCATCTCCATCATAGGCGATTCCTGCGTCTGCTCCGGATTCCTTGACCTCAGTGATCAACGTTTCCAGAGCTTCGGGGAGGGTAGGGTCCGGGTGATGATTCGGGAAATGGCCATCCATTTCACAGAACAGGTCGATAACGTCACATCCCAGCCTCTTGAGGATAGGAACCGCCACGACACCTCCGGTCCCGTTTCCGGCATCCACGACGACCTTGAGTCGCTTGGTCAAATTTATGTTTTCCACCACATAATCTGAGTATTCTGGTACGATGTCGTAGCTTTTTTTCGAGCCAAACTCATCCTGGATGAACGCTTCGGATGCGATGATTTGGTAAATGTCTTGGATGTCCGGGCCATACAGAGTATCTTCTCCGGACATCATCTTGAATCCGTTGTATTCAGGGGGATTGTGCGAGCCGGTGATCATGACTCCGGCCTCCATTTTTTTGTAAAAAATGGCGAAATACAGAAGCGGCGTGGGAATGGTCCCCAAATCCGTGACATCACATCCTGTGGAAAGCAGCCCTTGGCTAAGAGATTCGGAAAAGGCTGGGGAACTCAACCGGCAGTCCATCCCGACGGCCACCTGGGATCGGTTAAGCCGGCGAAAATAGGTGCCGATGGCCTTTCCCAGGATTTCAACGGTTTCTTGGGTAAGATCTTTGTCGACGATGCCCCGAATATCATACTGCCGAAAAATTTCTGGCTTGAGTCTCATGCTCTTCTCCTTTCCCATTATTCCCGTGACCTTTTACCTCAACCCAAATCTTTTTTGAGAGTTAGATTTTTCACATTCTCCTGAATCGTTTCCCATTTCTTCTGGGTGGACAGGATAAATTCGATAAACTCACGGACTGCGCCCTTCCCACCAGGATTTTGGCAGATGAAGTGGCTGTGTTTTTTGATCTCAGAATGGGCATCGGCCACGGCCGCCGAGAACCCGACGGATTTGATGACCTCGAGATCTCCCAGGTCGTCTCCGATATAGGCCACTTCTTGGACGGTCAATCCGTTCCGTTCCAGGATTTCGTCCAAAACCGGTTTTTTATCCAAAATTCCCTGATGGAGTTCCGCAATTTTCAGTTTTTCAGACCGGATTTCCAGCGATTTGGATGTTTTTCCTGTGATGATTCCTGTTTTCAATCCTGCCAGATGGGCAAGAAGGATTCCCAAGCCGTCTCGGACGTTATATGTTTTGAGTTCTTCGCCGTCTGGAAAAACTAACAGGGTGCCATCGGTGAGCGTGCCGTCCACATCCATCAGAATCCACGTGATGTTCAAAGCCCGATCTTGATTTGTCATCAGAACATCTCCGTTCGCCAGAGGTCATGGAGATGTATGATCCCCTCGATTTCCCCCTTTTTGCCTTTAATGACCAGCGAAGTGATTTTGTTCTCCTCCATCACATGGAGGGCTTTTGTGGCCAGGTCGTCCTTATCGATGGTAAAAGGGGAGTCGGACATGCAATCCTTGGCTTTTTTGCGGAGAAAAGCGCTGCCATATTTTTGGAGAGCCCTCCTCAGATCGCCATCCGTGATGATGCCCGTGAGGTTTTTGTCCTTATCGATCACACATGTCATCCCCAATTTTTTATCCGACACTTCAGCAAGGACATCTTTCATGGGTGCGTTTTGCAAAACCGCAGGGATTTTTCTGCCTTTGTGCATCAAGTTTCTGATCGTGAGCAATTTTTTTCCCGCCTCCCCTTTGGGGTGGAAAAAAACAAAATCCTTGATCCCGAAGGCCTTTTTTTTCATCAGGGCTATGGCCATGGCATCCCCCATTGCTAGGGCTGCTGTGGAGCTTGCTGTCGGGACCACCCCAGCCGGTCCGGCCTCCTTTTCCACTTTTGTCTCAAGAACGATATCGCTGTACTGCGCCAGTTTAGATTTTTTGTCACCGGTGATTCCTATCAGCTTGATCCCGACCCTTTTCACGAATTCGAGAAGGTGGTTGATTTCCCGAGTTTCTCCGCTATGGGAGATGACCACGAGGATATCATCCTTGACGATCATCCCCAGGTCCCCATGGCCCGCTTCGGCTGGGTGGATATAAAGGGCGGGCGTTCCGCAACTTGCCAGAGTGGAAGCGATTTTTCGTCCCACCAAGCCAGATTTTCCCATCCCTGTTATGATGACACGGGATTTTGTTCGTGAAAGGGCCTCGACGGCATTGGCAAAGTTTTCATCGAGCCTAGGAACAAGAGCCTGCACCGCTTTTGCTTCCAATTCGAGGACTTGTTTTCCGATTTTGATGATTTCTTTTTTTGTCATTGCCATTTTCCTGATGTCTTATACCGGATTGTCTTTGTTATGTATCGCGTTTTTAACACGTATGAGAGTGCGCAGCAAATCTTCTAACTTATTTATAATCAAAGAGTTGGGGCCATCCGAGAGAGCTTTGGGAGGGTTGTCATGGATTTCCAGGAAAACTCCGTCTGCGCCTGCGGCAATTCCGGCGGCCGCGACGTGCGGAATGAATTCTGCGTCTCCTCCTGAATAAGCGCCTTCTCCTGCGGGTTTTTGCACGCAGTGGGAGGCATCGATGACCACGGGAAATCCCAAATTTTTCATGATGGGTATGGATCGGACATCAAAGACGAGATTGTTGTAGCCGAAAGATGTGCCCCTTTCTGTCAGGAGGATATTGGCATTTCCCTGGCTCAAGACTTTTTCCACGGTGTTTTTCATGTCGTGTGGGGCTAGAAACTGCCCTTTTTTGATGTTGACCGGTTTGCCGGTGCGGGCCACCTCGACAAGAAGGTCTGTTTGGCGGCAGAGGAAGGCAGGAATCTGGAGAATGTCCAGGATCTGGGCGGCCTTTTCGACTTGGGAGGTTTCATGAACATCCGAAAGGACAGGGACATTTAACGTATTTTTAATGTTATCAAGAACTTGCAGGCCTTCCGGATATCCGGGCCCTCTGTAGGAAGCGAGTGATGAACGGTTGGCCTTGTCATAGGAGGCTTTGAAAATATACGGGATGCCCAGATTATCGCACACAGTCTTGATTTGTCTTGCCAGAAAAACCGCATGATCTTCGCTCTCGAGGACACATGGCCCACCAATTAAAAAAAGAGGTTGGGATCCCCCGATTTTAACTTTTTCGCTTATTTTTATTTCTTTTGGTTCGGTATTCATAGCTCGCTCCGATGAAAGCTTTAAAAAGGGGATGGGACTTTATCGGCTTGGATTTGAATTCGGGATGGAACTGGCAGCCCAAAAACCAAGGGTGATCCTTGAGTTCCACGACTTCCACCAATTCGTGTTTGGGGTTTTTCCCGGAAATAACCAGGCCGGCATTGCGAAGCGGAGCCTCGTATTCGGGATTGAATTCGAACCGGTGTCTGTGGCGTTCCCTTATGTTGGATTTGCCGTAGGCTTTTTCGGCAACCGATCCTTTTTCCAGCCGGCAGAGGTAACTTCCCAATCTCATCGTGCCGCCGAGGTCCTGAACGCCCTTCAGTTCCCTCCACTTGAAGAAAATTTTATGGGGTGTTTTGGTGTCGAATTCCGTGCTATTGGCGTGATCAAAAGAGGCGATATGCCGGGCATATTCTATGGTTGCGCACTGCATACCCAGACAAATTCCGAAAAACGGAACTTTTTTCGTTCTTGCATAGTTGACCGCATTAATTTTTCCCTCGATGCCCCGGACGCCGAATCCCCCAGGAACCAGTATCCCATCGAAAGATTTCAGCACGATCTCGGGTTGTTTTACTTCGAATTTTTCGGCCTCTATCCAGGAGATGTTGACTTTCAATTGATGGGCGGTTCCGGCGTGGTGAAGCGCCTGATTCAAACTCATGTAGGAATCCTGAAGACCTGCGTATTTGCCGATCAAAGCGATGTTCACCTCGTCTTTTGGGTTCCTCATCCTGTCCAACATCTTTTTCCATTTTGTCAACCGGCGCCTTCTCAATGGGAGCTCCAATTCCTTGAGAACGATGCTATCCAGTCCCTCCCGAGCAAAGATCAGCGGGATTTCATAAACGTTGTCCACATCTTTGGCCGTGATAACCGCATTAAGGGGGACGTTTGTGAACAAAGATATTTTGGCTTTGATATTCTTGTCGAGAAACCGATCAGTCCGGCAGAGGATGATATCCGGCTGGATTCCGATGGACCGCAGTTCCTTTACGCTGTGTTGGGTAGGCTTTGTTTTAAGTTCCCCAGAGGTTTTAAGGTACGGGACGAGAGTCAGATGGACAAACAGGGTGTTTTCTTTCCCCAGGGATAACCTCATCTGACGGATGGCCTCCAAAAAAGGAAGGCTTTCGATGTCGCCGACGGTCCCTCCGATCTCTGCGATGACAATATCATTGTTGTTGGCCGCCGTGAAGAAGGCTTTTTTGATTTCGTCCGTCAAATGAGGAATGACCTGGACGGTTTTCCCCAGATATTCCCCCTTCCGTTCCTTCCGGAGGATGGTTTCGTAGATCTTCCCGGCAGTCCAGTTGTGGGATTTGGTTGTTTTTGTCGAGGTGAAACGTTCATAGTGCCCCAAATCCAAGTCTGTTTCTGCCCCGTCATCCGTGACATAAACCTCCCCATGTTGGAAGGGGCTCATGGTGCCTGGATCCACGTTGAGGTAGGGATCGAATTTCTGGAGGGTGATTTTGTAGCCATGGCTTTCGAGGAGCATCGCGAGAGAGGCTGCAGCGATTCCCTTCCCGAGAGCAGAAAGGACTCCCCCGGTCACAAATATGAATTTAGTCATTTGTACACTTTCGAATAAATTTTTCCACACCCATTATATCTTGAGGCTTGTCCACACTCAAGGCCGGAAAAGGAGTTGAAACGATTTTTATCTTGTAGCCGTTTTCCAAAACACGGAGCTGCTCCAGTCCTTCGATTGCTTCCAACCGAGAAACAGGGAGGGCGTGGAATTTCAGCAGGAATTCTTTTTGATAGCCGTATATCCCGATGTGTTGCTGAAAGTGGTCGGAAGGTCGAAACGGAAGCGGCGAGCGTGAGAAATATAGGGCATCCCCGTTTTTATCCGCCACCACTTTCACGATGTCCTTGTCGTGGATCCGGTCCAAGTCCATCACTTTTGAAGCCAGTGTGGCCATGACGGTGGATGGGTTTTGAAGGGTTTGAACAAGGTCATCGATCATTCGACCCCGGAGAAGGGGCTCGTCCCCCTGGATGTTTATGATGATCGGGCTTTCCAATCCTTCGGCCACTTCAGCCACTCTTTCTGTTCCCGAGCGATGATCGGGTGAGGTCATGCGCACATCTGCCCCAAAAGCCCGGGAGGCGGAATAAATCCGTTCGTCATCTGTTGCGATGATGATCTTCTCGAGGAGGTTGGCTTTTTGCGCTTGTTCATAGACCCGTTGGATCATGGATTTTCCGGCGATTTTGGCCAGCGGCTTGCCTGGAAATCGGGTAGCGCCGTACCGGGCCGGAATGATTCCTGTGGCTTTTCTCACGGTTTGGGTTCGATCTCCTGGTTTTTCTCAGGCAAAATGGAAACTGCCGGCGTTTCAAGGGAGATTTTATCGGTCGTTTGACAGTTGGCTTCCAGATAGGCTCCCTCTTCGACAATCAGTTTTGGTGTTAGGATGGTCCCAAAAACGCGGCCGTTGGCATTCACTTCCACCTTTTTAGAAGCTTGGATGTTTCCCCTTAGTTCTCCGTTGATGATCAGATGACCGATCTTGACATCTGCCTCGACCTTGCCGCTGTCTCCTATGATCAGGATCGATTCCGAATCAACCTTTCCCTTGAACCGTCCATCCACCCGGAAGGTTCCTTTGAAATGCAGATCGCCCTTGATTTCTGTGTCTTTATCAAAAAAACCGGTGATTTTACTTTCTTCGATTTCCCTTTTCTTTTCTTTCATTCGACCACTCCTTTGATTTTATCGAATATCCTGTTTAGATCTTCCAGGGAGAAATAATATAATTTGATGATCCCTTTGTCCGAATTCCCCGAGATGGTGATCTTTGTTCCCAGGATTTCGACCAGCTTATCCTGGAGAGCCTGCAAATCCGGATCGAGCTCCTGTTTTATCCTGGGTGAGGGCGCTTGCCTTTTTTCCGCCATCATTTTTTCTACCTCGCGCACAGATAAATTCTTTTCCACTATAAGCCGAGAGAGAAAAATCTGCTGGTCCGGTTTTTCCAGTGTGATGAGGGCGCGCGCATGCCCCATGGAAATTTTGCCTTCGGCGACCATCTTTTGGATTTCAGGAGGGAGTTTGAGAAGACGGATGACATTGGCCACGGATGTGCGATCTTTACTAACTTTTTTAGCCACAGCATCTTGGGTATAGTTTAACTCCTGGATGAGTTTTTGGTATGCGCGAGCGACTTCTATCGGATTGAGGTCTTTTCTTTGCAGGTTTTCCACGAGAGAAGCCTCGATCTGTTCTTCTTCGGTTAGCTGGCGGACGATGGCCGGAACTTTGAGCAGCCCTATTTTTTGAGCTGCGCGCCATCGTCTCTCCCCCACGACGATCTTGTAATGGTTTTCCTCGGGCACCACAACAAGAGGTTGCAGGATCCCGGTTTCCTTGATCGACCGGGCCAATTCCGCAATGGAGTCCTGGTCAAAATCCTGCCTGGGTTGGAGGGGATTCGGCCGGAGTTCTTCGACATCCACATCCACAAATTTCTCATCTTTCAGTATGCCGTAATCTTCGGGCAAAAAGGCCTTCAAGCCCTTTCCTAATGCTCTTTTTTTCATCTGTTTATTAACTCCCTGGCTAAATTTAAATAGGACTGAGCGCCTTTTGATTTTATATCATACAACAACACGGGCTTGCCAAAGCTCGGGGCTTCGGCCAGCCTCACGGTACGGGGAATGATCTCTGAGAAGATGATTTCGCCTAAAGATTGCCGGACCTCCTCGGCAACCTGTTTGGACAAGTTGGTGCGTTCATCAAACATGGTAAGGGCGATGCCCTCGACGTGAAGGGAAGGGTTGAGATGAGCCCTCACCTCTTCCAGCGTTCGGAGAAGGTCGGGGAGACCTTCCATGCAGAAAAATTCTGTTTGGATCGGTATCAAGACCGAATCAGCAGCAACAAGGGCGTTGATCGTCAAAAAACTAAGAGAAGGAGGGCAGTCGATAAAGATGAAATGGAATAATTTCCGCATATCCCTGAGGGCATTTTTTAGTCGTGCCTCCCGTTTATCTTCCGAAAAGATCTCGGCTTCGAATCCAGCCAATTCCGGAGAGCATGGACAGATATACAGGTTATCCAATTCCGTCGGTTGGACAAGATCCATCAGGTATACGCCGTTCATCAATGCCTGATAGACTCCTTTTTTTTCTTCCTTGGGTTTTCCCAACCCGATCGTGGCCATTCCCTGGGGATCAAAATCGATGATCAAAACCCGGCTGTTGTTCAGGGCCAGCGATGCAGCGAGGTTGATTGAGGTGGTTGTCTTGCCGACTCCGCCCTTCTGGTTAGCGACAGCGATGACTTTGCCCATTTTTATTTCCGGTTTTGTGTTCCACGTGAAACGTTTTTTGTTTTCTGTTTCCTGTGGATGGCAATGGCTATATGCAGGTTGAGGACAGAGGCCGGAGTTACGCCCGGTATCTTTTTGGCCTCCCCTATTGTTTGGGGAGCGAATTTTTCCAGTTTTTCTATCACTTCTCTGGTTAAGCCCGGGACATTTGTGTAAGCCATACCCTTGGGGATTTTTTCACCATCCAATTTTGTGATCCGGGCAATTTCTTTTTCCTGTTTTTTGATGTATCCTTCGTATTTGATTTCTGATTCGCAGAACCGCTTATCTTCGTCTGTCAGGAGCATATCCGATGGGACATATTCTATCACATTTTCCCATTTTACTTCAGGCTTTTTCAAAAAATCCTTCAGAGAGATGTTTTCCCGATTTTCCATCTGGATTTTTTCCTTCTCGAGAAAACACATCACCCGTTTCAATCGTGCTTGCTTCTCCTGATAGTTTCTGTGATCGTCAGAATTTATCAGCCCGAGGGCATACCCATACTCTGTGAGGCGTTTGTCCGCATTGTCTATCCGGAGGTTAAGCCGGTATTCTGCCCGGGAAGTGAACAATCGATAGGGCTCTTCAATCCCTCGAGAGATCAAGTCATCGATGAGCACGGCAATGTACGCCTCGTTTCTGCGCAGGACAAACGGCGGTTTTTCCTGGATCTTTAATGCGGCGTTAATCCCGGCCATCAAGCCCTGAGCTGCCGCCTCCTCGTAACCGGATGTTCCGTTGATCTGCCCGGCCAGATACAGGTTGGCAATGGATCGGGTTTCCAAGGTGGATAAAAGCTGGGTGGGGATAACAGCGTCGTACTCGATGCCGTAGGCCGGTCTGAGAATTTTGGCCTGGTCTAACCCAGGAATGCTGGCCAGTATTTTCTCCTGGACATCCAGGGGCAGACTGGACGAGATGCCGTTAACGTAAATCTCGGCCGTGTCCAATCCCTCTGGCTCCAGGAAGAATTGATGTCTCTGGCGCTGAGGGAATTTGACCACTTTGTCTTCGATAGACGGGCAGTAACGGGGGCCGATCCCGGTGATTTTACCTCCGTAAAGAGGGGAGTGAGCGAGATTTTGGCGGATGATTTCATGTGTTTTGGGGTTTGTGTATCCGGAGTGACAGACAATCCGGTTTTTGAGAGGTTTTTTTGTGCGAAAGGAAAAAGGGACAGGATTTTTATCCCCCGGTTGGGGCGTGAATCCTGTCCAATCGATGGAATCTTTATGGAGCCGCATTGGGGTTCCGGTTTTCAGCCGGAATATTTTGAGACCCAGGCTTTTCAGGCTTTGGCTTAGCAGGATGGACGGCGGTTCGTTGGCCCGTCCGGCGGGATAGCTATGGAGTCCGATATGGATGAGGCCGTTTAAAAATGTGCCAGGCGTTACGATGACAGATCTGGATTGCAGTTTGTATCCATCCAAGGTTTCAATGCCCACGGCAGCGTTGGATTTGGTCAGGATTTTGGCTGCGATACCTTGGAAAAGAGTCAGATTCGGCATGTCCTCCAGCCATTTTTTCATGGTCAACCGGTAAAGGGCTTTGTCCGATTGGGCGCGGGGAGCCTGCACCGCTCCGCCGCGGCTTCGATTCAAAAGGCGAAATTGGATGCCTGTTTCATCAGCCAAGCGCCCCATCAGTCCCCCTAGAGCATCGATCTCCCGAACCAGCTGGCCCTTGGCGAGTCCCCCTATGGCTGGATTGCAAGACATCTGGGCGATCGTCTCCAGGTGGATGGTCACAAGGCATGTTTTGAGCCCGATCGTGCTGGCAGCGTAGGCCGCTTCACAACCTGCGTGACCGGCGCCCACGACGATGACTTCATAATCCATGGTTGGCCTTATCGTTCTGGGATGAATCTCCTGAAAATTGAGTCTGTATTATATCTCTGATGTGCCCTGTCGTCAATCTCCTCGATCATGCGGCAAGCGCTTCCTAAACCGTTGTAATTCTAACAAAAGTAAGGTAGCGGTTTGGTAAACTGAGGCGGAAATCATCCAAAGGGGAAAGGGAAAAGGCCGGCTATTTGCCGACACAGAACATGTTGAATATTCTGGCCAAGACGTCCTCATCTTGGATCTCCCCTGTTAGCTGCCCGATAAGAGGGATGATTTTCCGGATTTCTTCGACATATATCTCTTCGGAATAGCCGTCCTCCAGCATGCACTTTGTTTTTTTCAGACAGGAAAGGATGTCCTCGAACAGGAGTTTTTGCCGGAGGTGGAGAATGA
>DAOVBT010000359.1 GCA_030670375.1 Candidatus Aminicenantota bacterium
AAAAAGCCTTTTCGCCGGCTCAAATACAGTGAAATTCTTCCTGATCTCAAAGAAAAGGGGTCCAAGATCGAGTGGGGAGATGATTTCGGAGCGCCTGAAGAAACCATCCTGTCTGAAATCTATGATTCTCCCGTCTGTATCACACATTTTCCCGCCCAAATTAAGGCTTTCTACATGCAACCGGATGAGGATAATCCGGATGAGGTTTTGGGAGTGGATGTGTTTGCACCCGAAGGATACGGGGAGCTTATCGGAGGAGGACAGCGTATCCATGATCTTGCTTTGCTGGAAAAACGAGTCAAAGAACATAATCTTCCTCGTGATGCCTATGAATGGTACCTGGATCTCCGGAAATATGGTTCCGTTCCCCACTCAGGATTTGGATTGGGCCTGGAAAGGACCCTGTCCTGGATCTGTAAAATAAAGCATATTCGTGAAGCTATCCCTTTCCCCCGCCTGCTGTACAAAATTTATCCCTAGCCAATGCCATTTCTTGCCCGCCTCAATCCGGGAACACTGCCATACCTTGACGTAAAAGAACCAGCCTATTTCTTTATCCCTTTACTCTTTCTGGCGATGAAATTACAATGAGGGAGAAATGAAAAAGGTCGCATTGGTCAGCCTGGGATGCGCAAAAAATCTCGTCGACAGCGAAGTTATGCTCGGTATTTTGGAAAAGCAGAAGTATGACTTGGTTCCCGAAATCGAGATGGCTGAAATCATCATCATCAACACCTGTGGGTTCATTCATCCTGCCCGTCAAGAGGCCCGCGATGCCATCAAAAAAGCGGTCCTGGAAAAAAACAAGACAAAAAACAAAAAAATCATTGTCTCTGGATGTTATGTGCAAAGAAGCCAAGATAGTCTTCAGAAGGCTTTTCCTGAAGTCGATGCTTGGACAGGAGTGACGGACTTTGACAAGATCGGACACATTATCGAAGGAAAATCTTACATAAACGCTCAGAACTGCTATTTGTACGATCACACCTCTCCCCGGCTGATTTCGACACCTCCTGCTTGGGCCTATGTCAAGATCTCCGAAGGATGCTCAAAAAGCTGCTCTTTTTGTGCCATTCCTTTGATCAAAGGACCCTATCGATCCCGGAACATCCCTTCCATTGCCGAAGAAGTTAGAAAGCTTGTGTCGAAAGGCACACGAGAAATCAATCTGGTTTCACAAGACACCACTTTTTTTGGACACGACCTCCAATTAAATGGAGGGCTTGTTCTTCTGCTGGAAGAACTCTTGAACATCGATGATCTCGCATGGATTCGTATCCTGTACAGCTATCCCGAAGAGATCTCCGATTCTTTGTTGAACATCATGTCCGAGGAAAGAATCTGTTCCTATTTGGATATTCCGTTCCAACACTCCCATCCTTTCATCACAAAACGCATGAGAAGAGGATTGGACGGGAAAAAATCCTTGAAATTACTGGAGCGCATAAGAAAACAGATCCCGGATATAGCCATAAGGACATCGTTGGTTGTCGGGTTTCCGGGAGAAGGCAAACAAGAATTCGATGATTTGATGGCCTTTGTCACACATGCCCGTTTTGACCACCTTGGTGTCTTCACCTATTCTCCAGAGGAAGGCACGAAATGCTTTGAATTGGGAGATCCTGTCAAAGAAAAAGTCAAGCTGAGGCGGAAGAAAAATATAATGGACATTCAAGCAGAAATATCCTATGAGCACAACCGAAAATATGTTGGCCAATCCATCGACGTACTGATCGAGGGAACATTAAAACAAGACCAAACTTTGTTGGTGGGCAGGGGGCAATTCCAAGCTCCTGAAGTGGATGGGATTATATTTATCTCCTCCGAGGATAGAGAAATAAAAATTTTCAACACGATCCAAAAAGTTGAAATCACCGGTCGGGATGTATATGATTTATACGGAAACTTAAATCGATGAAATTATTTTCAAAAATAACGGCAACCTTTTTCGGAGTAGGATATTTTCCAGTGGCACCGGGAACACTAACCAGTGCCATCATCGTCCTTCTTTACAAATTTTTTCTATATAGACTGAATTGGCCCATTTATCTATTGATATTTTTTGTGCTTTTTGCCATTGGCACCTTTGTATCAGATGTCACCTCTCGGATGCTGAAAAAGGAGGATCCGCGCGTAGTTGTCATCGACGAGGTTGCTGGACAGTTCATTGCCCTGTTCCTCCTCAGCCCACAGTGGACACTTTGTGCAGCGAGTTTTTTCCTTTTCCGTTTTTTTGACATCGTCAAGCCCTTTCCGATCAAAAGAGTTGAAACATTTCCAGGGGGATTCGGTATCATGCTCGATGACATTGTGGCTGCGATATTTGCAGGGATCCTGATCAACCTCTTCTTGTTGTTAACATGAAACCCGCAAAAGATTGGAAGATCGAGATCCTGGCCGTGGGATCTGAGTTACTCACTCCTCACTTTCAAGACACAAACTCTCTCTATTTAACAAAAAGGCTGAATGACTTAGGGCTTGATGTCCAAATCAAAACTATCGTCGGAGACCAATGGGATGATCTCTGTATGGCATTCCGGCAAGCCCTCGATCGAACAGACCTGATGATTGCCACTGGAGGACTCGGCCCCACAAAAGATGACAGAACCCGAGAGGCGTTGGCCTCTGTCTTGGGCAGGAAACTCCTTTTCAGAGACGATCTGCTCAAAGCGATCGAAAGAAGATTCGCAAGCCGGCAAATGAAAATGCCTGAAGTCAACAAAAAACAGGCCTATATCATCGAGGATGCGGTCGTCCTTGCAAACAAAAATGGCACAGCACCCGGCCAATGGATCGATGCCGGCTCGAATACGGTTATCCTTCTTCCGGGCCCTCCTCACGAGATCAAACCCATGTTCGAAAACTACGTCTGGCCCCGCCTGCAAGCCTTCCAAAACAGATATATCTATCGCCGCGTGATAAAAACGGCTGGGCTGACAGAATCTCAGATAGAGACTTACCTCGTAGACCTTTATCCTAAGATGCCAGAAGTCCAACTCACCACTCTGGCTTATCCCGGCCAGATCGCAATCCATCTCAAGAGCATCTCTGACAAAAGCGTCTCCCAAGCGAAGCAAAAGGTCGGCCGGGCCATAAAGCTCGTCTGCGATGCCCTTGAAGAAGGCGTTTACTCCACCATAGGAGAAGAACTGGAGGAAGTTATAGGAAAATATCTTACAAAAAAACATCAAACGGTGGCTGTGGCGGAATCATGCACCGGGGGCCTTGTTGGCCACCGCATCACCAACGTTCCAGGAAGCTCTGGCTATTTCCTCCAAGGAGTT
>DAOVBT010000254.1 GCA_030670375.1 Candidatus Aminicenantota bacterium
AGGGTTTCCGGTAGAAAAACAGCAGAGCAGCTATGACAACAATTAAAATTAAAAAAAGACAGGCACTGCCAACAATGATGAGGGCTTTCTTCAGTTTCTTTCTCATATTAAAAACTGTCATATGAATATCTCATAAAAAGGCTTAATGTGCTTATACCAGAACAGAAACAACCTGGTCAATTGTTAGGGGATGTGTCAGGAGATTTTCTTTGAGGCGGGACGTCTTTGCTGACATTTAGGACATTTTACTGACATTGCTTTCCCCTGTACATCGATAGATTGAAACAATGCCGGCAATCCTCTTGAAGATATCTTTTTATTTACTGTAGAGATGGCCTATCAGGGAAGTTATTATATCAGGAGGCGTATCCAGAAATTCTAACCCTAATTCAAAAACTTCGTCGTCATAAAGGCTCTTGACCCATTTAACCTTTCCTCTTACACAGACTATTTTGTGCATTTTCGGTAAAGAGAGGTTTATTTTCACGACTGTATCGATAGGTAAAAAAGTGTCCGTCCGGATGTTAACGCCCCCCAAAGATATATCTTTCGTCAAAGTATAAAAAATCTTCTTGTGCTTTAGGCTGTTATTGGAAGAGATTATTTCGCATATGAGCTTATTCTCTTCTTTCACCCGCTTTTCTCTACGTTTGTCTTCCATCCCATTACTCGTATAAAAATATCCCAATAAATTATGTTTCTAGATGCCAATAATTGCAATCGCTTTTAAGGGTGGTTTTGGGGATGATTTTTGAGCGTATTCTCTAACCTCTAAGGGTAAGCCGAGTATTATACCCGGCCTCCTGCCTCAGTCAATCCATATAAAATACTACCTTAGATCATCGTGACTTATTGAATCCCCTTCTTGTAATATATCTCATAATTACCAAGAGGGTCATCGAACCAAACAACATGGATATTACCGGTTGTGTCTGAAGCTATGGCTGGCACCCCTGGCCAGACTCGAACTGGCGACACACGGATTAGGAATCCGTTGCTCTATCCATACTGAGCTACAGGGGTACCTTAAATTGGAACGATACAGCTAAACAATTTACCAGTTTAACCCACATTTTTCAATCCTATCTTCGGTCCTGGACTCCGATCAAGGTCCCTTCCATACCTGTGCTGATGCTGGCGGCATTGGCTTCATCCGTGTCGATGTGCATACTCAACCGGAAATCGGGATGAACACGAACCAGAATATCTCCATAGACCAATGTCCGCTCCCCTTCCACCCGTACACTCACGATGTCGCGATCTTTCAACCCGAACGACAGGGCATCCTCCGGGGACATATGGATATGCCGGAGCGAACAAATAACGCCCTGTGGGAGCTGGAAGGATTCTTTTGTCCCTGCCAAGGTGACCCCAGGGCTTCCATCCAAGTCTCCCGATGCGCGAATCGGCGCCTTGATTCCCAGCTTATACTCCTCTGTCATCGATATTTCGATCTGACTTTGGCCTCTCAGCGGACCCAACACCCTCACGCGATCCACCCGTCCTTTGGGTCCAACCAGATCTATTGTTTCCTCGCAGGCAAATTGCCCCGGCTGAGAAAGATCAGATCTGTGGGTCAGCTCACTTCCCGGACCAAAGAGCAGATCCATCTCTCCTCTCGCCAAATGAACATGGTGGGCTGAGACTTCGATCGGGATCTTTTTTTCTTTCTGACTCTTGAGAACCTGCGTCACATCCTGATAACCAAAGGTCCGGATGGCCTCCCGGGCGATCATTCGCTCTTCATCGGTGGGGATGACCAGCACTTTCACTTGAGAAAATTCATCCGAGATATCCGCAACCTCCCCCTGTCCGGGAGAGACGGTTTTGTTCCGTATGGTGTCGACACTGATTCCCATATGGGATAATCCCTGACAGGCCAGCCCTCTGACCCAAGCACTCCCTTCCCCGATGCCGCCGGTGAAGACCAAAGCATCCAGGCCTCCGATTGCTGCAACATAAGCCCCTATATATTTTCTTATTCGGTAGCAAAAGATGTTGATGGTTTGCAGTGCCCGCTGGTTTCCTTTGTTGGCTTCCTCTTCGATTTCCCGCAGATCGCTCGAAACCCCGGAAAGTCCCTTTAATCCACTCCGGCGATTCAGGATCTCCTCGATTTCCTCCAGGCTCAATCCCTTCTCCTTGTTCAGGTATAGGATGACGGACGGATCGAGGTCGCCGCTCCTGGTCCCCATGATCAATCCCTCCAGCGGAGTCAATCCCATGCTCGTGTCAACAGATCTGCCATGATCTATGGCACAGATAGACGCCCCATTTCCCAGGTGGCAGGTGATGATTTTCAACTCGCGAAACCTGCGTTTCAAATGGGTTGCCGCTTGGAGGGCGACATACTGGTGGGAGATGCCGTGGAATCCATACCGGCGGATACCGTCTTTTTCATAAAAATCATACGGAAGACCGTAAAGGAAAGCGTGGGAGGGCATCTTCTGGTGAAAGCCGGTATCGAACACAGCAATCTGCGGGACCTCGGGCATGAGCTTTTGGCTTTCTGTGATCGCCATGAGGTTTGCCGGATTGTGGAGAGGGGCCAAACGCACAAACTTTTGAATGTCGTGAACCACTTCCTCATCGATGATCACCGGGTGGTTGTACTTGTCTCCGCCGTGAACCACACGATGGCCGACGGTGCTGAGCTCGCTGAGGTCTTTGATCACCCCGTCTTTTTTATCTATTAAAAGGTCGACAACTGCCTGGAAGGCCTCTTCATAACCTGTCCTGCCAAGTGCTTTGCGGACCTTTCTTTCTTTTGATTCGGCAGCTAGAGATGAATCATCCAGCCCGATTCTCTCGACGAGCCCGCTTAAATTGTTCGACTCATCCGCGGTGTCATAATAATGGAATTTCAGGGAGGAACTCCCACAGTTTATGACCAGAATCTTTTCAGGCGATGCAGTGGCCAACCGGAGTCCATAGGGATCGGGGACGTTTCGCCAAGCATCTTCCACCCGGGTCTGTTCTTCCTCGTTTTTTTGACGGGCTTTTAACCTGTCCGTGATCGTTTTGGCCATGATTCTGACCGCATCGGGATTAACCGCCAAAAAAGTCGAAAAGACGGCTTGGGGGATGAGAAAAAGTCGGCATTTTGTCAAAGCGATGACGTCGGCATTTGTCGGTTCTCCGGTCAAAAGGGATGCCTCTCCCAGGATGTTCCCTTTATTCAGGAGCCCAAGGCGTGTTCGCTCGCCAGTTTTGCCGGTGATCACAGCTTCCGCCTCCCCCTCCAGCATGATGCCTAAAAATCTTCCAGGCTGACCAAACTGGATGATCACCTCTTGGGGGGCAAAAGTTTTTGTATGACTTTTTGCCACCAATTCTTCAAGCTTTTCCGGGGAAAAGCTCTGGAACAAGGGCAAAGACTCTAATAACTCTAAGAGTTGTTTCATGGATTGCTCAATCCAAGACTTCATAAACCATGATCGATTCCGTTTTTCCCCTGAGGGTTTTGGATCCGACCTTTTTGGTTTTGAATTTCCCCTTCACACGGCGGTAGGTTTCTTCTCCTATCAAGATCTGGTTCGGTTCGGCACTGGATTCCAATCGGGAAGCGATGTTGACCGAATCCCCGATGACCGTGTAATCCATTCTTTTGGGTGAACCGATGTTACCGGCCACAACATGCCCTGTATTCATTCCCAAACGCACGTCGAACCTTTTATCCGGAGTTGTGTTTTCCATCATCACAGCCAGTTCTTTTCTCATCTTCAACGCTGCTCGAATAGCCCTTTCCGCATCGTCATCTTTCTCCATAGGAGCGCCAAACACAGCCATCAACCTATCGCCGACATACTTATCCAACGTCCCTTCGAACTCAAAAATAACATCGGTCATCCTGGAAAAATACTGATTCAGGAGTATGTTCACATCGAGAGGATTCAACCGTTCGGAAAGCCTGGTGAATCCCACGATGTCTGTGAAAAGAATAGTGACGCTCACATCTTTCGCCTCTAACAAGTCGTCCTTCGATCCTTCGACAGCCTCTAAAATCATGTTGACAACTTGGGGAGAGTGATATCTCTCCAACCGACTTCGCAGTTTTTCTTCCTCACGGATTTTTTTATTCAGGTTTGCCTGTTCGAGAACCATGGACATCTGACACCCGATGGCCTTGAGAAGCTCGAGGTCATCTTGTGTGAATTGGTTCCCCAACCGGGTGCTGTCCAGCTGGATGGCTCCGATGATCTTTTCCTTCTGCCAAAGCGGGACACACATGGCAGAACGGATCTTTTGTTTCACCAGGCTTTCTGTGGGCGAGAATCTGGCATCGGCCATGGCGTTGGAGGTGAGCA
>DAOVBT010000400.1 GCA_030670375.1 Candidatus Aminicenantota bacterium
TCCTCAGCTCTTCCATTCTTACAACGCTTACACCCCTGGTCGGCCTGGGGCTTGGTTGGGTGGGATTTTTGTTCGGATTCCAGCTGGAAACCAAGTACATCAAGCGTTTCCCAGGCAAATATATCAACCTCTCCCTTTTGCAGTTTTTGTTTGTGTTTCTATCGGGTGGATTTGTTTTTTCTCTTGTCCTGAAGCTCTTTTATCCCGCAGAACAGGTTTACCTGCTCTATGGGATGGCCGCGGCTCTGGGATTGTTGCTGAGCTTGAATTCTCCGACATTGCTGAGCATGGCCTCGATGGTCATCCCAGAGCGCGGGAATTACTATTACTTAGCCCGGTTTCTGGTCAGTGTGAGCGGATTTTGGGGGATCGTCGGACTAGCTTTGCTTTTATCTTTCTGGCACTTTCCTTTTTTTGAATCAGAAGTATTTTTAAGGGGAGGGAGTTTTCTCCTGTTTTCCACTTTGTTTCCGATTCTCCTCGGGTTTCTGTTTCATTTCTTGACCAAAAAGAAAACCTCCGAAGAGCAGATGCTTGTTTATCTGTTAGGATTGGTCTTTTTTGTCTCAGGGGCAGCCTTTTACTTTAACCTTCCCCCTCTCTATCTAAGCATGGTGCTGGGAATTACATTTTCCAATTTGACAAAAATTCACGAGAAGCTCTATCCGCTGCTTCTTTCCACCGAAAAACCGTTGTACATCATCTTCCTTATTTTGATCGGGGCACTCTGGGATGTGAATTTAAATTACACAGTTGTCATTCTGGTTGTTCTGATGGTCGTTCTTAGGGTCCTAACTTACATTTTGCCCCTTCCGCTATTCAAGGTGGCCTTAGACTTTCCTCTCCATCTCCCGGCACGGTTCGGCCTATGCTTCCTTTCCTCTGGCGGAATAGGTGTTGCCCTAGCTGTTAGCATAAAATTGGCCTATCCTCTTCCGTTGACAGATATTTTCCTTACAATCGCCCTTTTCGGAATTCTTTTCACAGAGTTTATCAGTCCATGGGGACTAAAATTTTCTGTTTTCCAACTGGATTCAGAGGAGAAAAAATGATTCCGCTTGGTATCGTTTTTTTACTGATGCTCCTTCTGAAAAACTCAGCTCTTCTGCCTTTTGCCAATTCGGATCAGAGCACATCTCTTGCTCTTGGCTTCATTCTTGTCTTTGCTTACCTTGTCGGGAACAATATCAAACGCTTAAATCTTCCTCAAATAACGGGATTTATCATCGCAGGAATCTTGTGTGGGCCTTATATCCTCAACTTTGTCAGCGAATCGGATGTGAATGATTTGCAGCTTTTTAATGGCCTTGCCTTGAGCCTCATAGCTCTGACAGCTGGCGGGGAGATGAAAATAGATCGGCTCCGAAGGCATTTGAAAACCATTGCCTCCATCGTTTTTTTCCAGACGCTTATGGTTCTTGTCGGATTCCTAATTCTTGGCCTGATAGCACGATACTTTATCCCTTATTTTGGAGGAATGAACCTTCTCCAGACCTTTGCTTTTTCTCTTCTTCTTGGCACTCTGATGGCTCCGACATCTCCGGCAACGACCATTGCGGTTATGACGGAAACCAGATCAGAAGGAAAATTTACCGACTTGATTTTAGGATCAGCAGTAGTTAAAGATTTTTTTGTCATCGTTCTTTTCTCTTTTTCCCTTTCATTTTCAAAATCCGCGACCGCTTCTTCCCATCATTTTGATTTCAGATTTCTGTTTCATATTTTGAGCGAGGTTGGTGGCTCTATCCTGATCGGAATTTTGATCGGCGGCGGGATTATCCTCTATCTCAAATTTATTAAAAAAGACGTGGTCATTTTTATCCTGGCTGTGGCCTTCTTTTCCTACCAAATTTCACAGAATTATGGATATCATCCCCTATTGATATGCCTTGTTGCGGGTTTTTTTGCCGAAAATTTTTCATCTCAAGGGAAACTTCTGATTTCTGCGATCGAGAGAAGTTCGGTGCCCATCTACGTGGTCTTTTTTGCCATATCAGGAGCTTCCCTCAATCTGAGTGCCTTGCGACAGACTTGGCTTCTGGCCCTGGTTTGTGTCGTTTTGAGAGGCCTGCTGAAGTTTTCGGGAACATTCATAGGAGCCAGGCTGACTGGAGAAGAAAAGGAGGTTCAGACACAGGGTTGGGCCGGATTCCTATCTCAGGCAGGAGTAGCCCTCGGCATGGCGATTGTCATACAGGACAATTTCCCGGATTGGGGGAGTGAATTCATGGCCCTGGTCCTGGCGATAATTGCCATCAATCAAATCATCGGCCCCGTGTTTCTCCAGAGGCTTTTGGTCAGAGTAAAAGAAACCGGAAAAAAATTAGCCTGACCTAAGCTTCACAGGCCACACCGCGCATATCGACTTGTGAAAAGTTCAGGTTAAGGGACGTCCCCAATAATCAGCTGTCCACTGCCCAATTTTGTCGCTTTTTTTATGGCTTCATGTGTAGCTTTTATAGCCAGAGAAACAGCTTGATCCAGAGACAGTCCGTTGACCAGATGACACAGGATCGATGAGGAGAGGATACATCCCGTGCCATGGACAGTCTTTTTTAATTTTTTGTTTTTGAAGCGGACAAAAGTCTTCCCATCGAAAAGGATATCTATGTTCTGATCACGCAGGTGCCCTCCCTTTATCAGACAGGGAATCGAGGTCAGATCATAGATTTTTTCGGCTGATGTGCGCATCTCTTCCACGTTCCTCACTTTTATTCCTGATATCCATTCAGCTTCCGCTAAATTTGGTGTGAGCAGAGAAGCTTTCGCCCTGATCTTGGCCATGTATGCCGGTATGGATTTTTTATCGTACAGCCAGTTCCCCCCACTCGATTTGAAAACCGGATCGATGACGATGGGAATT
>DAOVBT010000358.1 GCA_030670375.1 Candidatus Aminicenantota bacterium
CGTGACCATTTATTTTCCCATCCATCTTATCACAATCGATAACAGCTTTGAATCTCCATAATCAAGGAAGGGGATTCGAACTCCTTGGATTTTTTAGCTTAACGAAAAAAGGCCTAAATAAATAGAGAGTGTTTGGTTGACCTGACTGTTTTTTTTAGCTAAGATTTGGCATGCTCCGAGCTTAAAGTGCTAAGGCTTCGGCTAGGCCTTTAGGCCGTTAGGGTAAAACTGCAAACGGTTTTGCCTCCCGTGCTTGGAAAGGAGAAGACGCCTCGGATATTCATTTTTTACTTTCCCCTTCCATTCGCGAAGCAGGTGCTGCACATGAATAGATGGCTCGTTTTTGTCTTTGCGGCTTTCCTTCTATTAAATTGGAGCTGTAAATCTGACCAGGAGAAGCTTTTTATCCTACACGCAGGCTCTCTCTCTGTTCCATTCAAGCATATTTCTGAAGCTTTCATGGATAAATACCCTGAAATTTTGGTCAAAACCGAAGCCGCGGGTAGCCGGACGTGTGCCAGAAAAATAACAGAGTTGAACGTGCCTGCAGATGTTATGGCTTCAGCTGATTCGTCGGTGATTCGACAATTGCTCATACCTCGCCACGCTGATTTCTGTATTGATTTTGCAACGAATGAGATGGTTATTATGTATACAGAACGAAGCCTGGAAGCGGAGAAGATCACAAATCGCAACTGGCCTGAAATCCTCCTCAAGCCTCAAATCCAATACGGCCATTCCGATCCCAATGCTGATCCTTGTGGTTATCGTACGCTGCTCTGTTGGCAATTGGCAGAGCAGTATTACCGCCGCCCGGGGCTTTATGATCTGCTGGTTCAATCTCGACCGCTCAAAAACATCCGGCCCAAAGAAGTTGACCTTTTGGCTCTACTGGAGTCTGGCGAACTGGATTATATCTTTATTTACCGCAGTGTCGCAGAACAACATCATGGACGTTATCTCGTTCTTCCCGATGAGATCAACCTGAAAACCTCAGACCTGTCTGAATATTATCAACAGGCTTGGGTTGAGCTTGAGGGTGCCATACCTGGCGAGAAGATCATCCGCAAAGGTGCTCCCATGGTTTATGGAATAACGATCCCAAAAACGGCAAGGTCTCCGCGATGGGCGAGTCGATTCGTAGCCTTTATTCTTAGTCCGGACGGACAGCGGATCATGAAAAACTGCGGTCAACCGGTGATAGTTCCTGCAAGGGCGGATCATTTTGATGCGTTGCCTGAGCTTTTAAAACCACTAGTCCAAAACTAGAATCATGAAGGTTAAAGTTCTTTTTTCCGCATTGGGAACACTGCTGATCCTGTTTATCGTTGTTCCCATTTTCAGGATGGTGATTGCTGTTGATCCGGTTGATTTAGCTAAAACAGCGGTTGAAAAGGAAGTTCTCGGTTCAGTTTTGCTGACACTCCGAGCCTCTTTGTGGGCGACTCTTGCGGCATTCTGTCTGGGAATACCCTTGGCTTTTGTGCTGGCTCGATCACATTTCTTCGGAAAGAAGATCATCGAAGGATTGATCGATATCCCGGTGATCATCCCCCATACTGCAGCCGGGATCGCCCTTTTAATGGTATGGGGTAGGCATTCTCTGTTCACTCGCTGGACGGGTATTTCTGTTGTAGGTACTGAGATCGCCATCTCTCTCGCCATGTTTTTTGTATCTGTGCCGTTTCTCATTAACAGTGCCAAGGAAGCGTTCAAGTTGATCGACGAACGTTTTGAAAAGACGGCGATTTCTCTTGGTGCTTCTCCCTGGAAGGCCTTCACCAGCGTGAGCCTTCCTATGGCGAAAAAAGCTGTCATTTCTGGTGGAATTATGATGTGGGCCAGGGGAATTTCCGAATTCGGGGCTGTTGTCGTTCTTGCTTATCACCCTATGACAGCTCCTGTATTGATCTTTGAGCGGTTTCAGAATTTCGGGCTTAAATATGCTGTGCCTGTTACGGTGTTGCTGATAATAATCAGCCTCGTGGTGTTCACCCTTCTGCGCATTCTGGAGGATCGGCAATGATCAGGCTCGAAAACATACAGAAAAGGTACCAAGATTTTGAGATCAAGAGCATAAACTTGGAGGTCAAGAAAGGTGAATATTTCATAATATTGGGACCCAGCGGCTCAGGGAAAACTTTATTGCTGGAGATGATCGCCGGGCTCGTCAAACCCGATTCCGGGAACATAAAAGGGATCGAACATTCACGATTCGGTCTTATCTACCAGGATTATATGCTTTTCCCCCATTTGAATGTGGCTCAGAATATCGGCTATGGATTGAGTATTCAGAGGAAGAAGAAGAATGAAATAAAGGCTGCAGTCGAGAAGACCTCAAGGGAGCTGGGAATAGACCACCTGCTTCATAGATCAGTGAATAACCTTTCAGGTGGAGAAAAACAGAGGGTTGCCATCGCTCGTGCTATGGTCCTGAAACCAGAAGTCTATCTGTTTGATGAACCCACGGCTGCCCTGGATATGAGCACCAGGCTCCAAACACAAAGGTTATTTATGCGCTTACACAAGGAACTCCATCCCACAGTCATCCATGTCACACATGATTTCGAGGAAGCTCTGGCTCTGGGTGAAAAGATTGGGCTTCTGTTGAATGGTGATTTAATCCAATTGGATACTCCTAAAGAGATTTTCAGGAATCCAGCCACTAAAGCTGCTGCGGATTTTTTGGGCTATAAGAATGTGTTTTCTGGAAAAATTCAGAATAACAGAATAGAAATCAATGGTGTTGAGATCACTACCTTGGTTTCGCATTCGGATCTCGCCTACATCACCATCCGGTCAAACGATATAATTATCTCCAAGGAAAAGATCCTATCGTCTGCCCGGAACTCTTTCTTTGGCGAGGTTACCAAAGTGATTCAGCGCGGAAGCTATGTGGAAGTTGTCCTGGATGTGGGGATCCTGCTGTATGTGGACATCACTTACAATTCTTGTCAGGAGATGGGAGTGGAACCAGGACGCCGTTTCTGGGTGACGTTTAAAACATCTGCGGTTAAAGTATTTGAACACTGAAGGAAGGGATAATGATAACGTTAGAAGAAGCACAAGAAATACTCGGTGCCATACCTGTCAAACCTGTCGAGGAAAAGGAATCAATACAGCAAGCCTTGAACCGGATTTTAGCCCAGGACGTTGAATCAGTGATTGACATGCCGCCTTTCGATAAATCTGCAATGGACGGATATGCTGTGAATTCCGAAGATAACTCGAAGCACTTTCAAATCATTGAAATCATCTCGGCTGGGATTATCCCAGTTAAAAAGATCAAAAAAGGCCAGTGTGCCAAGATCATG
>DAOVBT010000180.1 GCA_030670375.1 Candidatus Aminicenantota bacterium
CCGGAAGAAATCATCTTGTTTACCATCTTGAAGCTAAAAGAAGATGCCTATTGTGTTCCGATAAGGGAAAAAGCTTCCGCAATATCGGGAAAGGAATGGTCTTTTGGGGCTGTTTATGTGCCGCTCCATCGTCTCGAAAAAAAGGGATTCGTGAAATCCTCGTTTGATGATCCAACGCCCATAAGAGGAGGGAGAAGCAGGCGCATTTACAAAATGACAGCTGCAGGGATGAAGGCCCTGGCTGAAGTCAGGGAACTCCAAGAAAACATGTGGGCAGAAATTCCGGAATTTTCCCATGAATAAGACACGTCCTCTTCGTATACTTGAAAAATTACTTGGCTACATCCTGCCTAAATATGTGGGACACACTGCACTGGGTGACTTTGCGGAGGAATACGCTCGCGTCGCCAATAATCGAGGGAATGGCCCTGCTAGTCTTTGGTATCTATTCCAAATAATGAAGTCTATTCCTGCATTCATAAGTAATTCCATTCGATGGGGGTTTGTGATGTTTTACAACTACATGAAGGTCACTTTGAGGACTATCCGTAGACACAAAGGTTTTTCGTTCATCAATATTGCCGGCCTGGCTGTGGGGATGGCCTGTGTTGTCATCATTTTGCTTTGGATTCAGTATGAACTGAGCTTCGATAAGCATCATGAGAAAGAAGGCCTGATTTTCCGAGTGGCATCCGAATCACATGCCCATACCTCACCTACAAAAATGGTTGTAACTCCCCCCACAATGTCTTCCGCTCTTTTGCAGGAGTTTCCTGAAATAGAAGCTTCCACTCGAGTCATTGATGGCTGGAGTAATATGCTGTTCTCGTTTGGCGATAAATATTTCTTTGAGCCCTTTTACGCTGTAGATCCCAGTTTTTTTGGAATCTTCACATCCGACTTCATAGAGGGAGATCCCGGTTCGGCATTAAATGATCCCTATTCGATTGTTTTGTCTGAAGATCGGGCCAGAAAGTTTTTCGGCAGCCAGAACCCGATCGGTCAAATCATTCAATTCGAAGAGCATACGGATTTTACAGTGACGGGTGTGATCAAAAACATGCCCTTAAATTCCCATTTAAATACGGATATTTTTATTCCCTTTGAAACATTTGCGAAACTTTGCGATGGGAATCTGGATAGTTGGAAGTACTGGAGCTATTATACTTATATTCTCTTAAAACAGGATGTAAACCCACAAGAGACTGAGGCGAAATTCCCTGCATTCACAGAAAAGCATGGAATTCCGGAGCAGAAATTGTTTCTCCAGCCCCTTCTCAGCATCCATCTTCACTCGCATTTTATAGGAGAAATTAGCCCCAACATCCATGTGACCACGTTGCTTTTATTCGGGTCCATTGCTGTGCTTATCCTGATCATCGCCTGTATCAACTACATGAATCTAACGACAGCTCGATCTACTGCCCGAGTCAAAGAAGTCGGTACACGCAAGGTTGTCGGTGCCCACAGAAGCCAGATTTCCCGGCAATTCCTTGGTGAATCCATCATCATGGCGCTATTTTCTCTTGTAATCTCCTTTTTCTTGGTCTATTTTTTTCTACCCTATTTCAATTCTTTGGCTGGACATCATTTAACCTTAAACGGAGAGAGTATCCTCCAGATCCTCCCTGGGATCATCTTGCTGGTCTTGTTTGTGGGGATATTTGCCGGCAGCTATCCTGCAATATTGTTGTCGTCTTTTAAACCGATAACAGCCCTCAAGGGTGGAGCGAGAAAAGGTTCTCAAAAAAAACGTCTGCGCAATGTGCTTGTCGTTGGGCAATTTTCTGTTTCGCTCATCCTTATCATTGCAACCTTGCTTGTCAAAAGCCAGCTTGATTATGTGAGAGACAAAGAGATGGGATTCGAAAGAGATCAGATCGTGGTAGTCCCGCTGCACGATATTAAGATCCGACAAAATGTCGGACCTGTACTCGAAAAGTTGAGAAGAAACCCTCAGATTCTTTATGCGGCCTCATCCATGCATCTTCCTAATAATGTAAGAGCTTCAACAACGATTAAATGGCCAGGAAAACCAGAGGATTCGGAGATTTGGGTCAAAGTCAGTGAGGTTAGCTATGATTTCACGGAGCTTTACGGGATAAAAATCCTCTTAGGGAGAAGTTTTTCGCGGGAATTTCCTTCTGACGAAAAAGGCGCTTTTTTGGTCAATGAGAGTGCGAAAAATATCATAGGTGATGATTTTCGGTTGGGCATGGGATTGAGCCATTGGGGAAATCCCGAACCCTCAGGGCAGATCGTGGGCGTTATGAAAGATTTCCATCTTAATTCGATTCATGAACAAATCAGACCTCTGTATTTTTACCTGAATCCCAATCCGGGTATGCAATTATCGATAAAAATCCAGGGAGGAGGCATTCCGGAGACTATCGGCTTTATAGGTGAGACTGTAAAGAAATTCTCTCCCCACTATCCTTTTGAGTACCGCTTCTTCGATGACCTTTTCAACATGGCCTATATCGAAGAGCAAAAAATGGGGAGAATGTTCGGTGTATTTGCATCGATAGCTGTGTTTATTGCATGTATGGGAGTGTTTGGGCTATCCGCGTTTATGGCCGAACAAAAAAGAAAGGAAATCGGCATCCGGAAGGTACTGGGTGCATCGGTGTCGAAGATCGTTTATATACTAACTCGAGACCTGATGTGGCTTGTCCTGTTTGCCAATATCATCGGCTGGCCAATCGCATATTATGCGATGAACCGATGGCTACAGAATTTTGCTTACCGTACCGATATTCATTTAGGGACCTTCCTCTTATCATCTGGTCTGATTTTGCTGGTTTCCTTTGGGACACTGAGTTACCAGGCCATTAAGGCAGCCCGGGCCAATCCCGCGGATTCTTTAAGGTACGAATAAAGAACTAAAATCTTAAACGAACAGCTCCGATGAATCCTGCTTTTTTCAATCTAAGTGCGTAAATGCATCTATTTTTAAACTTCATGGGTCCATAAAGATGACCGGTTTGTGTTGTATTATTATCCGGATAATGTATAAATAAACAAGAACAACGGAGGAGATAAGAAAATGGGGAAAATGATTCATACGTTGAATCGACGGGATTTTATCAAACTCACAACAGCGGCGGGAATTGCGAGCCTTTTGCCAGGCTGTCGCCCCCTCTCAAACAATAAGCACCCCAATGTACTATTCGTTATTGTCGACGACCTGCGTCCTGAATTGGGATGTTATGGCAATACCGAGATCAAAACTCCCAATTTTGATCGGTTTGCCAAAGAATCCGTGGTCTTCAAGAGGGCTTACTGCCAAGCCGCAGCGTGTGCGCCTTCCAGAGCCAGTGTCATGCTGGGTCAGAGGGCAGAATCTACCCGTGTATGGAGCCTTGGCGAAAAATTCAGGGAGATCAACCCCGATGCTGTGACCATGCCCCAGCATTTTCACAAGTTTGGGTATCACACCGTATCCATGGGCAAAATCTTTCACAACCACATGCCCGACCCTGTCTCCTTCGATGAACCGGACCTCAAGCCGGATAAATACAAAACGCCAGAATTGATCGATCGAGACCCGGAATCTTTCTACCATGACGAAGGACTTAAAGCAGAGCATGCCATGGTCAGAGAAGAACGGATAAAGAAAAATCCAAATGCTGCCTACTCAGGCGGTTGGGCCTACGGCCGGTCTTGGGAAGCTTATGACGGACCCGATAATGCGTTTTACGACGGAGCACAGACTGACATGGCTATCGAAAAATTGAAAATGTTAAAAGATAAAAATCAACCATTCTTTCTGGCTGTAGGGTATTACAGACCTCATCTCCCGTTTGTGGCTCCTAAAAAATACTGGGATCTCTACGACAGAAACCGTCTTTCCTTGGCATCGAATCCCTACTTGCCGAAAAACTCTCCGACGATGGCCATAAACTCGTGTTATGAATTGAATGCCTGTTATGATCTGGAATATGTTAAGCACCCCGCAATATATCAAATGCCCGAAGAGACCGCCCGATTGCTGAAACACGGCTATTATGCCTCTGTCAGTTTTGTTGACGCTTGTTTGGGCAGATTGATGGAGGGTTTGAGGGAATCAGGCCTGGATAAAAACACCATCGTTGTTGTCTGGGGAGACCACGGCTGGAAACTGGGTGAACATGGAAGCTGGTGCAAACAAACAAATTTCAACATCGATACACGTGTGCCACTTCTTATCCGTGCCCCTGGAGGTTATCAAAATGGACAGAATTGTGACCAACTGGCTGAATTGGTGGATCTTTATCCAACGCTCTGTGACCTGGCAGGAATCGATATCCCCGAAAATATGGAGGGAACAAGTCTTAAGCCGATGCTGAAAAATCCCGATTTGGAATTGAAGTCCGCCGTTTTCAGCCACTATCATCAAAAACCTAAATCCACGCTCGATGGAAATCGATACATGGGTTATTCCATGGTGACAACAAGATACCATTATGTTGAGTGGTTTCATTGGGACGATGTAAACAAGATCGCTGGAGATCAAGTGGGTGTTGAGTTGTACGACAATCATGTGGATCCGGATGAAAACATCAATATCGCCGATTTCCCTGAAAATCAAGAGCTGGTTCGGGATCTGTCTCAACAGTTGAAGGCCGGCTGGCGTACTTCACTCATACCGCAGTGAATCGATCGGATGCCGATCTCTTTGGTTTTTCGGTCGGCAATGAATATGGCCATCATTATTTTCGTGTGATAGATTCAGATGAAAAAATAACACGGTAAACATTATGAAAAAAGCATTTACTAATTTGGCTATCCTGGCTATTTTTTTATGCTTGATATGTTGCAGCCAAGATAAAGAAAGCGTGATTTCCGGTGTCATTCAAAACCTTGATGCGACATGTCTTACAATAAACGAACAGACCATTAATCTGGATGAATCAGGACAGTTTCGATACACGACTCAACTGACAAAACCTTCCTACTTCACGCTGGATTTTGGTAAAGAGATCTATCTCTATCTCAAGCCCGGGGACAGGGTGTCTGTCGATATCGATGCACAAGAAGCTTTAACATCCATAAAAGTAAGCGGTAGTCAGCAGGAAATCAATGGTTATTTGATTCAGCAGGCCCATGAGTCACAAAAAGTGAACGAATATTTCGACAAGGACTTCCAAAACATCGTCAGGATGGATGAGAAGGACTATATCACCAAAATGAATGCCTTGTGGAAACCATTCAATG